>JBGPVQ010000078.1:0-9529 GCA_041491785.1 Gemmatimonadota bacterium
CGCTGCTGCTGACGGGCGCCTAGAACGCGATCTCCACCATTCCCGAAATGGTGCGGAAGTGGGGGTACTGGAACCAGTCGATCCGTCCTAGGAAGGGGTCGGCCGAGTCCCCGACCTCCGGGTCGTATCCCGAATATCCACTGAGAGTGATGAGATTCCGACCGACCAGACCCACCCGGACGCGATCCAGCCCACCCAGCCGGAAATCGTAGGTCACCGCCAGCTCGCGAACCTTGAGATACGTCGCCGATTTCAGGAAGAAGGCGTTGCTGTTGAGCCCGTCATAGAACGCACGATAGTACTCGATGCTCTTCTTCTCCACTTCGGGTTTGCCGCGCTGGTCGAAGATCGGGTCGCGCTGCTCGAGGAAGGACCATTGCCGGCTCCCATTGTAGACATCGCCTCCCTGACTCCAATCGAGCAGGCCCGAGAAACCGATTCTCTTGTAGTGGAAGGTTGACTGCAGACCAACGACAAAGTCAGGTGTGGTATTGCCGATCGGGACGACCTGTCCTTGCGGGCATGAGAAGGGCGCGGCGCAGGCGGCCCCTTCATAGGGAATCGGGCGCTCGGGCGTGGAGCAGGCCCCGCTCCCGTCGCGATACAGATGATCCTCGCCACAACGCCACGCGGCCTTCAACACCACGTATCCCGTTTCGTTCACCACGAAGTTTGCCGGGTCGAAAGCCTGCCCGGGGCCGGACAGCGCCTTCCTGTCGGGGTTGTCGTAGAGCTCGGCGACGGTGCGGACGAAGCGGAATCCGTACATGACGCCAAGCGGCTTGCCGGCGCCGATGAAGAACATCGCCGGCTGCTGGGCCCCGGGGCTCAGGAGGCGCTCCGGAACAGCGTACTCGGTGATCCGCTGGCGGATTCGATCGCCGCTGAGGGTGAGGTTCCATGCGACGCCGGGCCTGCGGAGAATCGCGTAGCCGAGGGTAAGCTCGTGGGTGGTGGCCTGGACGGTGCCGGCGTTCAGGGGCACCGCGATCACTCCAATCGGTGTGAAGACCGTTCCGACTTCGATCACGTCCCGAGTCCGCTTCTGGGAGTAGGTGTAGTCGAGGGTGAACCTGCCACCTCGCGTCACCAGACTGGCACCCACCTCGAGCTCGCCGGAGCGCGAGGCACGCAATGGCATAGCGCTCGTTCCCGCGACAAACAACCCGAATGTGAACCCGGGCCGCAGACCGGCGCTCCCGTAAGCTGCGTGGAGCCGGAGCTCGTCGAGGGCGCCGATGCGCAGCGCTTCGTTCGCGCGCCACGCCCCGGCCACGCGATAGTACCACTGGGTTCGCGTCTCGGGCGCAAGAAATGACATCTCGTCGCGCCTGACGGCCGCGTCGAGGACGTATCGGTCATTGAGGACGAACGTCGTCGTGGCGTAGGCCGATTTGACGTTGGCTTCGGTATGGAGAGTGCTGAAGCTCATCGTGCCGGCACCGCCGAGAGCGCCCGAGGTGACCGAGTCGTCCACCGTCCGGCTCTCGTAGACATACCCGATTCGTGACGCGTTTCTGACGCCTTTCCAGCTACGCGTTACTACTACCGCCGCGCCGGCGGTATGGGCCCGGCTGGTAAAAAAAGTGCGCCGCTCAGAACCTGACGACGGCCCTGCCAGGCTGCCCCCCGGCTGCAGATATCCCGCGGGTACCGTGCTGGTCGAGTCCACCCGTTCCCGTTCGGCGTGGTAGCTTCCCTCGATCGCGAGCCAGTGCATCGGGCGCCACCGCAGCGTTGCCCCGCCGATCAGTCGTTCTCCCTCGGAAGTCTGCCTCAGATTCGCCAGGGCGTAGAGCGGGTTCGAAGCGTTCCCGAGCCGGTCGGGGATCGCCGCGCGGTACCGGCTTCCATCGGGATTCGCGGCCAGGAGATCCACGTGCGGCTCGACGAATCGCACCGCGAAGAACGGACTGGCACCTCCGGGCGGCAGGTTCCGGTCGGACCAGCCGTAGAATCCGCTGAGCGCAAGCTCCACCGGGCCGAGCCGCTGATCGATGTTGAGGCGTAGATTCCGGCGCTGGAAGCCCGGCAGCGCGAACACCGTTCCCTCGTCGCGGGTGTTGTCGAACGAGGCGGCGAAGTCGGTCCCGCCCTTTCGCCCGGCCACCGAGAGGTGATTGGTGAGGAAGAGCGCCGAGCCATAGAGCTGGGACTGGTGGTCGTGATAGCTGGGATAGGGATTGTCCGCGATCCGGTCGGCCTTGAAAATCCGGCCCCCGCTGCTGTTTCGGGCGAAGTCGATCGCTCCCCCGGGTCCGGTAACGATCTCAAAGGGATGGGCGCCCGATTCGCCGAACCGCGCGGTCATGAACGAGGGCCCCGCCTCACTGTGCAGGCGAACCTGGAACTTCCCCTCGGGGCCCTCGCTCCCGCGCCGGGTGAACACCAGGACCACGCCGGCCGCGCCGTCGGAGCCGTAGATAGCGCTGGCGGAGGGTCCCTTCAGGATCTCGATCCGTTCCACGTCGTCCGCCGCGATGTCCGCCAGTGAACCGCGACTGATCGCGCCGTCGATGATGATCAGCGGGTCCTGCTCGCCGCTGATTGCCGTGGCGCCGCGCAACCTGAGGCGAACTTCGGAACCGGGTTCGCCGGAGGGCTGCATGACCCGGACGCCGGCCACTCGCCCGCGCAGGCCGCCCAGGAGCGACGTCGCGATCACATCCCCCAGTTCCTTGGCCGATAGGGTTCCGATGGCAAAGGGAATCGTGCGGCGCGGTGTGGTATCGGGAGCGCCAGCCCGGCCGGTGGCCGTTGTCTGGGCGCTGCCCTGCCCCGGTGCCCAAGCCAGCAGGAAGAGCATGGCCGTCACGGCGTGAATCATCCCCCGCATGTGCCCCCCCCAGTCGGCAACCCCGCGATTTTACACCCGCCGCCCCGCCACCAGCCACACCGGCACAAGCAGCGCCAGCACCGCCGCCGACGCAGCCAGCGCCGCCGGTCCGCCCCACAGCTTGTAGACTTCCCCGAAACCGATCCCGGCGGGCAACGCGGCGAATCCCGCCAGCGCCTGATAGGTCCCGAAGCCCCGCCCGGTCCGGACCGGCGCGAGCCGGGCGATGGCCACCCGCTCCGCCGGCTCGGTGAGTCCCGCCACGATGCCGTGCAGCAGGAACACCGCGAGGGCCGCGAATTCGCTCAGGGCCCCGGACAGCACCAGCACCACCCCGGCATAGAGCACCGCGCCGAGCGCGAGCCCGCCCCGCGCGCCGATCCGGTCGGCCAGCCAGCCGCCCGGGTAGGAGGATGTGCTCCGCACCACATGGAGCCCCGCCCACGCCAGCGGGATCGTCGCGATGGGCACGCCCAGGTCTTGGAGCCGGAGGAGGAGCAGCGTCTCCGGCAGGCGCCCGACGGTGAGCAGCACCAGCACCGACACGGGGAGCCAGTAGGTCGACCCTACGGCGTCGACCGAACGGGGTTGGGCTCCGGCTGCTGCGGGCGGCCGCCGCAGGCTCACGCCCCTCAACACCACGGCCAGTACCACCACCGCCACCAGTCCCGGCATCGCGCTCAAACCGATGACCCGCCGCACATCGGTCCCTCGGGCCAGGAGCAGCCACGCCGCGAGGGAGCCGAGCACCGCGCCGAGGTGGTCCGCCGCGCGGTGAAAGCCGAAGGCGCGGCCCCGGAGCGGAGCCGGCGTGATGGCCACGATCATGGCATCCCGCGCCGGCGAGCGGATCCCCTTCCCGATCCGATCGATCACCCGGAAGCCGATGACCTGCCACGCGGCCGACGCCACCGAGATCAGCGGGCGCACCAGCATGGCGGTGGCGTATCCGACCAGCACCAACGGCTTCGACCACCCGGGGCGGTCTGCCAGCCGGCCACTCACCCACCGCAACACCGCGGCGGTGAGATCCGCGGCGCCGTCGAGCGCCCCCAGCACCAGCGCACTCCCGCCCAGCGGCCCGGTGACAAAGGCCGGCAGCACCGGGTACACCATCTCGCTGGCGAAATCGTTGAACAGGGAGACGAGGGAAAGGCCCTTGACCCCGCTGGGCAGCGGAGTCCGCTCGGCTTCAGCCATCGAGCCCCATGCCCCATCGGATGAGTGGCACCGGGAGGCCCCCGTATGCGAATAGTTCTTCGTGGAAGCCCCGGGCATCGAACGCTGTGCCGTCCCGCGCGCGGACATCCTCGCGAAGGCGCTGCAGCTCTTGCAGGCCGAGGATCGCCGCGCAGGCCGAAAGCGGCCGGACGGCAACCCGGCGGAGATCCGCCTCGGCGCTGCCGCGGTCGGTCGCGAGGTGCTCGAGCAGATGGTCGATCGCGTCGCCGGGACTCAACTGCCGGGTGTGCAGCCCCACATCCACCACCGCCAGATGTGCATCATGCAGGAAGAGAACCCGCTCCGCCAGTCGCAGTTCGGGCTGAGACGCGTAGCCCGAATCGCGCATGACCTGGCCGGCGTAGAGCGCCCATCCCGCCGGAGTGCTGGGTGCCGCGATATGGCGCCGGACCAGCCCCGGGAGCGCATCGCACCGAGCCCGGTGCAGATGGATTCCCGGCACGCCGAGCCGGGCCGCGAGCCAGGGCAGCCCGCGTGGCTCACGGCCACCGACCAGCAGCGTCGCCGGTCCCGCGCCCGCCGGCAGGTAGGAGACCTCCGGCTCGAGCACCAGCGCGTACGCCGGTGCGGGACGGGCCGCAAGCGCAGCACCGGTCGGATCCGCCAGTCCGTGCAGCTCGGCGAACCGCCGGGCCTCGGTGAGAGCGGTCCGGTACCGCTCCATGAGGTCCTCCAGATGGAGGCGGCTCGGCTGAGCCCGTTGGTACACCTCACGCCACGAACGGCTGGGATCGATCGCGGCGGCGAGCGCCGTTACATCAGCTTCCACCTCCGCCGCCAGTCGAAGCGCGCCCCGCCAGACCTCGGCGCCGTTGTGAACGCTTGCATGCTCGTAGTGCAGCCGCCGGTCGACCTCCTCCTCGCCGATCGCCACCGCGCCGGGATCCGGATTCAGAGCGATCTCCGACCCGAGCGCCAGCCGGAACTGCTCCACCGCGGCTTCCGCCTCGGCGACCGTCGCGAGGGCGTCGCCACCGGGGGGGTAGACACCGCGCGCGGCCTCGATCAGCTCGGTGAGCCCATCCAGCTGAGCGAGCGCGGTGTCCACCAGGAGCGGCGGGGGCGACCGGAGCGACCCGCGTGCGTCAGCCAGGAATCGGGGGATTTCCCCCAGCCGGCTGAGCACCGCCTCCGCCACCGCCGAGTCTGGCGCGCGGCCCAGGAGGCCGTCGAGTGCCTGGCAGAGGTGCTCCACCCAGAGCGCCGGGTTCCGGCGGTAGGGCTGTTCATGCTCGAAGCGGAAGAGGAGGACCCGGAGGTGGTCGAGCAGCGCGGTGCGGTCGATCTCGTCGGTGATTTCCACGACGTCGAGATCCTCGACCGCGCCCGCGATGGAGCGGAGTGCCGCTACGTGCTGCCGGAGCGATTCCCCGTCGAACCCGCCCAGCCGCCCGTCATTGCCCGCAATGCCCGCCAGCGTCGCCGCCGCGGGGTCGAAATGCCACCAGAGATCGAGGAACGAGCCGCAGAGCGCGTCGGTGATTGCCACTAGCCACCGCCGACCAGCTCGCTGTCATCGCCCAGGCTTGCCGAGCCCCGGAAGTCGCGGACCTGTACCTGATTGCCGAGCATGCTGCGGGCCAGCCGCACCCCGTCGAGGGTGCATCCCGCGCCCACAATGCTGTGGGATAGCTCCGAATCACGGATCACGCTGCCCCGTTCGATGGTGACGTTGGGCCCGATGGTCGACCGTTCGATGGTGACACCGTCCTCGATCAGAACCGGATCCAGGATGGTGACGCCGGGGAAGTCGCGGCGCCGGGCGGCGCCCCGCCGGAGCAGGATCTCGCTGGTCTCGAGCAGGGTGTCCAGCTTGCCGCAGTCATACCAGCCGCCCACCTCGGCGGTGAGAATCTTCTTGCCCCGCTCGATCATCCATTGGAACGCATCGGTCAGAAAAAACTCCCCCTTGCTGGCGGGAGCGGCCAGCACGTGATCGATGCCCCTGAAGAGCGAGTCGACGTCGCGGATATAGTAGAGACCGATATTGGCGAGCCGGCTGATCGGTTCGTTGGGCTTCTCCACGATCCGGGTCATGTACCCGGTGGCGTCGGTGACCACCACGCCGAAGCGCTGGTAGTCCTCCACTTCCTTGGCCCAGATGATGCCGTCGGCGTCGGACCGGTTGATGATGGTGAGGTCCGCTTCGAAGACCGTGTCGACGAAGATGATCAGCACCGGCCCGGTGACGTGCGTCCGCGCCAGATTCACCGCCCCGGCGGTCCCATCCTGCACCTTCTGTTCGATGTAGCGGCAGGGAATTCCGTAACGCCCCGTGGAGTACGCCTCGACTTGTTCCTTGAGATGGCCGGTGATGAAGATGAGCTCGGTGACGTTGAGGCCCTGGAGCCGGTCCATCACCCAGTCTATCACCGGGCGCCCCGCCACCTTGAGCATCGGTTTGGGCACCAGGTGGGTATGCGGGCGGAGCCGGGTTCCCTTGCCGGCGAGCGGGATGATCACCTGCACGGTCAGCTCCTTCCGTAGCGGTCGGACAGGCGAACCAGGTCGTCGAGCTCGGCGGTGGAGGCCTCGAGCACGTCGGTGTCGACGACCGCTTCGATCTGGTGCACCATCCTGGCCGGGATGTGGACCGACTCCCCCGCCCGGAATCTCCGCTCCCGCAGGTCGGCCCCGGTGCCAAGCCGGAGGATCAGCTCGCCGGAGAGCACGTGCATCGTCTCGTCTTTCATATTGTGGTACTGGCAGCTGAGCACGTGGCCGGCGTTCACGTGGAGGATCTTCCCGGCATAGCGGTCGGTGCGAGCCCAGACCAGCTCGTAGCCCCAGGGCTTCTCGACCCGGTACGGCACCTCGGCCATCACGCCTCCACCATCTTGAGGTTGAACGAGGCGGGGGAGGTGATGCACTCCCGCATGCAGACCCCGCAACCGACACAGCCTTCGTGCCGGAGCACCGGGTGGCCCGCGTCGTCCATGGTCAGCGCCCGCTCCCCGACGGGACAGGCATCGGCGCAGACTCGGCAGGGAGTGCCCTGGTAGGTGACACAGCGTTCCGGGAGGAACTCCAGCGCCCCCATACGATAGCCCTCCCACCCGTTGGGGGGCAGGGTGAGGGCGCCGGTGGGACAGGCCCCGACGCAGGGCATGTCCGCGCAGACGGTGCAGGGCTGCTGCTTCGGATCGATCCAGGGCGTCCCCGCCGCGAGGCCCCCGCTCGCCGGCACGTACCGGATGGCGTGGGGCGGGCAGACCGGCTCGCAGGCCCCGCAGCGGGTGCAGGCGGCCAGGAACGCCATCTCGGGGAGCGCGCCGGGCGGGCGGAAGTACTTCTGCTGGACGATGCGCTGCTCGGTTTTCTCGAGCAGCCGCTCGCCCCATTGTCCGATGCTCTGGCGGAAGAAGTGCCGCCGGTCGCCCGGGAGGCCGAGGAGATCCCGAAGATCCACGCTCATGGCAGGCCCATCATCGCGAGTGACCGAAGCGCACGGACGGGAATCTACCAGTGTGCCCGACCCCGGGAGTGCTAGCGCGAAAAGAGCGGCCAGACCGTCCGCGCCAGGCGCTCCAGAATCCCGGCGCGGAGAGCGGCGATGTCCGGATGCACCCCGGGCCCCTCGTTGGCGGCGGCGGTGTTGAAGGCGGCAACCACCGCGGTGCCCGATTCGGGATGGAGGTAGAAGAAGGCCCGGAACCCCCGCTGGCTCCCGGTGTGGCCGATCAGCCGCAGGGACCCCTCGTGCTTGACGAAGAAGCTCAACGCCACCGAGTCACCCGGCGCCTCCTCGCCGCCGGCGGTGATCACCGCATGCCACATCTCCTCAAGAGAGGCGCGCGCCAGCACCGGCACCCTTCCGGTGGCCCCCGGCCCTTTCCCCAGCAGAAAGGCGAAGTACTTCGCCATGTCGGTGATCGGCGCGTTGAGGCCGCCGTTGGAGGTGGTGATGCCGGTGTCGAAATCGAGTCCGTTGTTGATGACCTGGCCGTCCTTCATCTCGTAGTTGTTCGAGCGATCCGCCAGGAGGTGGTAGGGGGTGATGTCGTAGTAGGCGTGGGCCATCCCCAGCGGCTTCAGGATGTTCTTGTCGATATACACCTCGTAGTCGTCGCCGGAGAGCTTCTCGATCACCCGCCCCAGGAAAATGATCCCCGGATTGGAGTAGCTGTACTTCGACCCCGGGGGGAACAGGATTTCGGTGTAGGGCAGCATCGCCACCACCTGGGCCCACTGGGTCGGCTCGAAGGGATGCCACGGCTGGTCCCCGCCCCAGGGCCAGGTCGGGCTCCGGAACCCGGCGGTGTGGCTCATCAATTGGCGGAGGGTGATGGCCTCCATCGGGCCGTAGGGATTGTGTACCGCCGTGAGCTCGGGCACGTACTTGACGATCGGATCATCGAGCGAGAGCCGCCCCCGGTCGCGCAGCTGCATGATTGCGATGCCGGTGAGCGTCTTGGTGATCGAGGCCCAGTGGAAGATGGTGCTCGCGTCGACCTTGCGGCCGGTTTCCGCGTCCGCCATGCCGTGGAACTCGTGGGCCAGGGCCGAGTCGCCCTGGAGGAACCAGAGGCTGCCGCCCACCACCCCTTCCCGGGCCAACGCCGCGTGGAAATACTCGGCCACCCCGCGCCAGGCGGCGGGGAAGCCGGGGGGGGTGGGGCTTCGAGCGGGAGCCTGGGCCCGGAGGGGCATAGCGGCAGCGAGGACCAGGCCGGACAGCAGCCGCAGCATGGGAGTCATGGGGGAGAATCTAGCCGATGGCCCGGAATGCGCCGCCCGGGGCCGTGCCGTGCTCGCGGGGAACGCCGGAAGGGACCAGCGCCATTGACAGCCCCGAACGCCCGCTGGAAATTGCCCCTCGCCATCCCGGCATTCCCTGTCAGGCGTAAAAGGAGATCCCCATGAACGCAGTCCAGCACGGTCGTGTCGCACTCGCCCTTTCGCTCCTCTTCCCGGCCGTGGCGCTGGCGCAGGCCACTCCCAAGAAGTCGATGGCCAAATCGCCGGCTCAGCACATCGTTCCGGCGAGCGAGGTCAAGTTCCAACCCCTCGAGGTGCCCGGCTTCCCCTCGGGTACCAAGATGGCCCCGGTTCACGGGGACCCGAACGCCGCGACGGGGTCGTATGTCCTCCGGCTTTCCTTCCCGGATGGCTACAAGTTCCCGGCTCACTTTCACCCCAACGCGGAGAACCTGACGGTGTTGGAGGGGGAATTGCTCGTGGGGATGGGGAACAAGGCCGAAGGCGGGACGACCACCGGCTACAAGGCGGGCTCGTTCCTCTACATCCCGGGCAAGATGGCGCACTTCGGCGGCGCCAAGGGGGTCACGGTGGTCCAGCTTCACGGGCAGGCGCCGTTCAAGATCATACTCAGCGCCCCGGCCGCGCAGTAACTCGCTGGTCCGGCGCGGAGACGGGCGAGGCGGAGGGGGTGGGTCAGAGCAGCGCCCTGATCCACCCCCCATCCACCGCCATCGATTGCCCGGTGATGTA
>JBGPVQ010000079.1:0-9455 GCA_041491785.1 Gemmatimonadota bacterium
CACATTCCGCAGGCAACCGGTTGCCCTTCCGGGTGTTGCAACTGCTGCATGCCGTCACGCAATTGGTCCACTCATTCCCTCCGCCCCGACTGATCGGCACCAGGTGGTCGCGGGTCAGGCACTCCCGCGGGCGCAGCAGCGCCTGGGGCCGGTGGCAGTACTGGCACCGGTACTCATCCCGCGCGAACAGGAAGGTGTTGGTGACCTGCCGGCGGAATTTTCGGGGGACGTGGACGAACTTGACGAGGCGGATGATGGCGGGCTTCGGGAGGGTCACCCGCAGACTTCTTATGGGATCCCCCGAATCCGCCTCGACGATCTCCGCCTTCCCGTCGATGACCAGCCGTAGCGCCCGTTTCACGGGCACCATGGTCAGGGGTTCGAAGGACGCGTTGAGCGCAAGGCAGCGCACCGGGGTTCTCCACTGGATTACCTCTCCATTCTACCGACCTCCCCACCGCCGGATCAAGCCGGGGCGTCCTGATGGACGATTCGGCCTCCCAGAACGGTCAGGATGACATCCTCCGGAGCGGAGGCCAGCACGAGGCCGGCCGGAGACTCGACGGTCGGACGGCGGGACGACTGGATCGCGATGACATCCCCCCATTTCCCCTTGGAAAGCGACCCGATCTCCCCCTCCAGACCGAGGGCGCGGGCGCCATCGAGGGTGCCCAGCGCCAGCGCTTCGCGATCGTCGAGCCCCCCCAGCGACTGAGCCGCCCGGGCCTCGGCGAAGAGGTCGAGCCGGCCCACGCTGGCCACCGAATCGGTGCCAATCCCGATGCGGAGGCCGGCGGCGCGGAGCGCGCGGAGGCGGGCCGCTCCATGGCGGTGCCGCGCGTTGGACCGGGGGCAGTGGGCGATGGCGGCGCCTCGGGCACCGAGGAGCGCGATGTCGGCGTCCGAGAGCTGCACGGCGTGGATGCAGAGCGTGTCGGGGCCCAGGACGCCGTGGGCGTCGAGCCAGGCCACCGAGCTGCCCGGCTGAGCGCCGCCTCGGCCGGCCGGCTGCTGGGTCGGGTGGTCAAGCGCCGGGATGCCCCTCCCCCGCCACCCTTCGGCAAAGGGGCCCGCAGCCCGCGCGACGAACTCGAGCTCCTCGGGTGACTCCGCGATGTGCACGGCGGTGCGCAACCCCTCGGTCCGGGCCCACGCGGCGACTCGCGAGTAGAGCGGTCCGCTCACCGTGTATGGGGCGTGCGGCGACACCCCCAGCCGTACCCGACCGGCCGCGAGGGGCGCGAGCTGTGCGACGCGGCCCCGGAGTCCTGCGAAGCTCTCCTCGCATTGGCCGGGATGGGGGCCGAACACTTCGTGGTAGACGATCCCGCTCCCGCCGAGTTCCGCCAGCGCAGCGATCACCGCGCCGGAGTCGCCGGTGTCGGCCAGCGTGGTCATCCCGGCGGCCCAGCAGTCCCTCACTCCACGCCGGGCTGCCGCGAGAAACTCGTCGGGAGTCCGCTCTTCCTTCAGACGCCGAATGCCGAGGATCCACTCCCGAAATTCCCGGTCGGGGGTGTGCCCTTCCAAGCCGGAGAGCTCGAGATGGGTGTGGGTATTGACCAGTCCCGGCAGGAGCACCGCGTCGCCCAGCGGAAGGCGCTCGGCGCCCTCGGGGGAAGGAACCGACGCCTCCGGACCCACCGCCGCAATCCGTCCGTCCGCTCCGATCAGGAGGGCGGCGTCGGGAATCGGCGGAGCGTCGACCGGAAGCGCCCACCGGGCGCTCAGGCGGAGCGGGCGAACCTGCATTACTCTCCGCGGAAGGGGGTGTGGATGGGGCAGCGCTCGGTCGGTTCGGTCCCGGGGAAGTAGAACTCGTGGATGACCTTGTCGCGGGGGCAAAACGGGGTGGCCAGCTTGCCGGTGGTCTCGTCGATATCGACGCCGATGATGCCGGCCGGCATGACCCACGCCGCAGGGGCGCGGCGCCGGTCGTACACCTCCTTCATCATCATCGTCCAGGCCGGCGCCGCGAGAGCCCCGCCCTGCGCGTTGGACTTGATGACCTGCTTCTTGTCGAATCCCATCCAGACGCCGGTGACCAGTTCGGGGGTGAATCCCACGAACCAGACGTCCATCCCATCGTTGGTGGTGCCGGTCTTGCCCCCGGTGGGGATGGTGAACCCGCGTCCCACCACCGCGCCGTGGGCGGTGCCACGGCGCACCACGTCGCGGAGCGCGTCCACGATGAGCCAGGCGTGCTCGGGATCCAGAACCCGCTTGGAACGCCGTTCCGGTTCCCAGACGATGTTCCCCTGGCCGTCCTCCACCCGGAGAATCGCTTGCGGGGTGGTCACCTCCCCCATGTTGGCGAAGGTGGTGTAGGCCGCGATCAGCTCCAGCGGGATCACGTCGGCCGAGCCTATAAAGATCGAGGGCACCCGGGGAATCCGCGTGGTGATCCCCATGTTGGTCGCTTCGGCGATGACCGCATCTTCGCCGAGCTTCAACCCGACCTTGACCGCGATGGTATTGCGCGACATGTACAGCCCGTGACGCATCGTCATCGCGCCCTGGTACTCGTTGTCGTAGTTCCGGGGCTCCCAGGTGGGCTGATCGGGGATGTCCACCGAGACCGGCGAGTCCTCGATGATCTCGGAGAGGGGAATGCCGGCCCGGATGGCGGCGGTGTAGACGAAGGGCTTGAAGGCGGAGCCGGCCTGGCGCAGACCCTGGGTTGCCCGGTTGTACTTGTTGTCTTCGAAGTCGCGGCCCCCCACCATGGCCCTGATGTACCCGGTGTTCGCTTCGAGGGTCACCATAAGGCCCTGCAGATAGGGGCTGAAGGGTCCGGCATCGCTGTCCGACGTGGTGTCACTCCGCTGATCGAGGTACTGCCGATAGGTCTGATGGTCGTACTTGCCGAGCTTCCCGTCTTCGATCGCTTCGAGCTGGGTTTCCAGCGCGCGCTCCGCGGACTGCTGCATGTCGAGGTCGAGCGACGTGAAGATTCGGAGCCCCGCGCGGTAGAGATCGGTGCCGTAGCGCGCCTGGAGAATCTGCCGGACATACTCGACGAAGTAGTCCGCCACGCCGCTGAAGTCGGACCGGGACGAGAGGTAGAGCGGATAGGCCTTCCACGCCTCGGCGGATTCGGGCGTCAGTTTGCCTTGATCCTGGAGCAGGCCGATGATCAGGTTGCGGCGCTGGACGGCCAGACGCGGGCTCTTGCGGGGATTGTAGCGCTCCGGCCCCTTGGGGAGTGCCGCGAGCATCGCCGCCTCGGCCACATTGAGCGACCGGGCCGATTTGCCGAAATACCGCAGGGCCGCGGCTTCCACGCCGTACGCGCGGTTGCCGAGATTGATCTGATTGAGGTAGAGCTCGAGGATCTTGTCCTTGGAATAATTGCGCTCGATCTCCAGGGCCATTCTCGCCTCGCGGATCTTGCGCGAGAGCCCCTTGAAGCCGCTTCGCTGGGTCCGGTCGATCTGCTCGGGCCACAGGTTGCCGCCCAGCTGCATGGTGATGGTGGAGAAGCCCTGCTTGTGCCCGAGCAGCGTGGCCTTGAGGGACCCGAGCAACCGAATCCAGTCGATGCCGTGATGCTGGTAGAAGCGGCGATCCTCCACGGCCAAAAACGCGGCGACCACGGCGGGGGACATCTGTTTGAGCGGAACCACCGTGCGGCGCTGGAGGCCGTAGTCGGTGATCAGCCGGCCGTCGGCGGCGTAGAGCTTGGAGGCCTGGTCGGGATCGTAGTTGGTCAAACCGGCGATGGAGGGACAGGCCCCGCCGGCGCACACCCGACTCCATGCGCCGACCAGCAGCGCGGAAGCGAAGAGCAGAAACGCCGCGATCCCGACCAGCACATTGCGGCGGCGACGGGGGGAATGCCACCAGCGGGAAATCCAGCCCAGTCTCTTCGCGGACATGGCTGGAAGCTAACCGCCTCAACAGTGAAGGGTGAACGGCCGGCGCGGCGCCTGCCCCTGAAAATGCTGCGGATTGGCGCTGACTGTTGACGCGTTTCGCTCCTCCCCCTACTCTTGCGCCGTGCCCCACCTGCTCGATGTCCTCACCGAACGCGGCCTCGTCCACGAGGCCACCCCGGGACTCGCCGACCGCCTGGCGAAGGGCCCGGTAACCGGGTACGTCGGCTTCGACCCGACGGCCGACTCGCTCCATGTCGGCAATCTCGTTCCGGTCATGGCCCTGGCGTGGCTGCAGCGACTGGGGGGCCGGCCGATTGCGCTGGTGGGCGGCGGCACCGGCCTGGTCGGTGATCCCAGTGGGAAGCGGAACGAGCGCCCGATGCTCCCAGTGGAGCAGATCGAGTCGAACGCGGCGGCGATCGGCCGTCAGCTCGCGCGATTCATGTCGTTCGAAGGCGCCAATGCGGCCCGGTTACTCGACAACGCGGCCTGGCTCCGCCCGCTCACTCTAATGGAATTCCTCCGCGATACCGGCAAACATTTCACCGTCAACTACATGCTCCAGAAGGACTCGGTGAAATCGCGGATGGATGCCGGGATTTCGTTCACCGAATTCGCCTACATGCTGGTGCAGGCCTTCGATTTTCACCACCTGTTTCGCACCGAGCGGTGCGAGCTGCAGATGGGCGGAAGCGACCAGTGGGGCAATATCACCGCCGGCATCGAGCTGGTGTCGCGGCGGGAGCAAGTGCAGGTCCACGGATTGGTGTGCCCGCTCCTCACCACCGCCGGGGGAGGAAAATTCGGGAAGAGTGAAGCGGGGAACGTGTGGCTGGATCCGGCCCGGACCAGCGCCTTCCGGTTCTATCAGTTCTGGATCAACACCGACGATCGCGACGTGGAGCGACTCCTCAAGGTGCTGACCTTCCAGCCGCTCCCGGAAATCGCCGAGGTCATGGCCCGCCAGGCGGCCGACCCGGGCAAGCGCGAAGCGCAGCGCCATCTCGCGATGGACCTCACACTCCGGGTCCACGGCGAGGAGGTTCGTCGGGGGGTCGTGCAGGCGAGCGCGATCCTCTTCGGAGGGGGAGACCTCCGCGACGCGGACCGGGTAACGCTCGCAACCGTGGCGGGCGAGGTCAGCGTTCGACCCGTCGCGCGAACCGACCTCGAGCCGGGATTGTCGTTGGTGGATGCTCTGGTCGCCACCGGACTGGCCTCGTCGAAAGCCGACGCCCGCCGCGGACTCGCGGGCCGCGGGTATTCGGTCAACGGAGAGCGGGAGGCCGCCGAGCGGCTGCTCCGGACCCCGGACTTGCTCACCGGGCGGTACATCGTGCTGCAAAAGGGGAAGAAGCACTACGCGATGATCGACGCCGGCTAGGCCGGCCAACGACGTCCTCAGACGGGTGGAGGCTCCATGGGCAAGGAATTCATGGCGTTTCTGAAGCAGTACGGTGTGATCGGGCTGGCCATCGCGGTCATCATCGGGGGGAAGCTGAACGATCTGGTGGGGGCCGTCGTGAAGGGCCTCTTGATGCCAGTCATCGGCCTGATCCCGGTTGGCGGCGACTGGAGGACCTGGGGATTCGAAGTGCGCGATCAGCACTTTGCCCTCGGTCCGATTCTTTCGGCGGGTATCGACTTCCTCATCGTCGCCTGGTTGGTCTTCCACTTTTCGAAGAAGGTCCTGAGGGAAGAGGCCGTCACCAAGAAGTGAGGGTGGGGCGACCCGCTCAGCGGACCCGATCCAGCACCTCGACCACCCGCTCCATCTCCTCAATCGTATTGTAGCAGTGGGGCGAAAGCCGCAGCGCGCCCTCGCGAACCGAGGTCACCACCCCCGCCTCGCGGAGCGCCGCGAGGCCCCGGGGTAAGTCTTCCGCAGCCAGGCATATCATACCCGAGTCTGATCCCCCCAGGGGCGAGAGCAGCCGCACCTCTCGCCGCCCGGCCCAATGGCGCACCGGCTCACCGATCTCGGCCAGGTGCGCGGCAATCCGGCCGACCCCCAGCTCATCGAGCAGATCGAGTGAACGGCACATGCCCAGCAGGTCCTGGAATGGCAGAGTGACCAACTCGAAGCGGCGGGCATCGGCGCGGAGCGGGCCGCCGTAGTCGCACAGGGTGGTGAAATTGTCGGTCCCCTGGAAGGCGCTCCAGCCCGCGAAGGGCGAGACCAGCTCCGGCACCAGCTCCCGACGCACGTACACGAAACCCGATCCCCAGGGCGAAAGCAGCCATTTCTGGCCCCCGCAGGCCAGGATGTCCACCGGCGTCTCGCGCACGTCGAACGGCAGGTGGCCCAAGGCCTGGATCGCGTCCACAACCAGCCAGGTGCCGCTGGCCCGGGCCGCCGCACCAAGGCGGCCGAGGTCGACGGTGTATCCGTTGTGGAACTGGACGTGGGAGACTGCGAGGGCGCGGACCCCCGGGTCCAGCATCCGGTCGAGCATTCGGACTTCGTCTGGCCAACCCCGAGCGGTGACCGGGATCAGCTCCATGGTCACGCCCCGGTCGGCCAGATTCCTCCAGGGAAACACGTTGGCGGGGAACTCCCGGTCGCTGACCAGCACGATGTCACCCCGGCGGAAGGGCAGCATCCGGGCGGCCAGGTTGAGGCCGAAGCTGGTATTGGTGGCCAGAGCGATCTCCATCACGTCGGCGTTGACCAGCCGCGCCGCCCGGCTTCGGGCGTCGGCCAGAATGCCCTGCAGGACATCGTCGGGGAGCCGGAACGGTGTGGCCCGGAGGTCGGTGAACGCGGCGATGGCATGGCGAGCCCGCTCCGGCAGCGGGCCGGTGGAGGCGTGGTTGAGGAAAATGCACTCGGCGGCCCAGGGGAACTCGGCCTCGCGGAGGGCGCCGACATCGTAACGGTCGGTGGCAGAGGCGGGGAAAGGGGGCATCAGGGTAATATCTCTGGATGACCGGAAACCCTCAATTCAACCTGGTCCTCGGCGGGGGTGGCCTCAAGGGACTTGGCCACATCGGTGTGCTGCGCGCCCTGGAGGAGCGGGGCCTCGTCCCCGAGGCGGTGATCGGCTGCAGCATCGGCGCCCTGATCGCGGCGGCCTGGGCCTGCGGCATGACGCTGGCGGAGATGGAGGACCGCGCCCTCGCCGTCAGAAGGCAGGACATCTTCCGCATCGCCCATCTCGACATGGCGCTCAAACGGATGCTCGCGCCGGCCATATACCGCCGGGAGCCGCTCGACCATCTGATCCACTCGATCGTGGGAAACGTCACCTTCCGCGAACTCGAGCGGCGGCTGGTGGTCAATACCGTGGACCTCAACTCCGGACAGCAGGTGCTCTGGGGCCTGCCCGGCCTGGAGGAGGCCCGCGTGGCCGACGCGGTGTTCGCCTCCTGCGCCCTGCCGGGCATCCTGCCGCCGCGAGCGATCCTCGGCCGGGTGTGCGTGGACGGGGCCGTGCTCGAAAACCTCCCGGTGCGTGCGTCGCTCGCGCTCAGCCGAGTCCCCATCATCGCGGTCGACGTCGGCGGCGCCAGGGTAGAGCGGGCTGGCGTAGAGCGAAAGGGCTTCGTGGCCACGTATAGCCGGGGGCTGGAGATCGTGATGCAGACCCTCGCCGCAGAACACCTTCGGGACTGGTCCGATCCTCCGGTCGTCCTGGTGCGGCCCCGGGTCGAGCGGGTGTCGATGTTCGCCTTCAATCGGACCCCGTACCTCATCGCCGAAGGGTACCGCTCCCTCAACGAGACCCTCGACCTCCTGCCGCGGGAGCTGTCCGAGCTCCCGGCGGGGATCCATCCCCAGCGGGAGATGACGGTGCGGATCAACCAGGCGCGGTGCATCGGGTGTGGCGTCTGCGTGGCGCGGGCACCCGAGATCTTCACGATGGGGCCATCCGGCGTGGCGGAGGCCCGCACCGACCGGCAGTGGTGGTCGCCGCTGGGCGACTATCTCCTCACCGCCTGTCCCACCCACGCGATCACCGCCGAACAAAGCTGGCCCCCGAGCTGAGGCCGCGAAGGTCGGCGACCACCCGCGGCCAGTTGAAGTAGGACTCCACCGCGCGCCGGCCCTCCCGACCCAACACCGCGGCGCGCCCGGGATCGTCGAGGAGCGCAGCGACCGCGCGGGCCACGTCTTCGGCGCTCTCGGGGTTTACCAGTACGCCGGTCTCTCCGTCACGGACGGCGTCGGCTGTACCACCGCTCCGCCCCGCCACCACCGGTTTCCCGCTCGCGGAGGCCTCGAGCAGCGAGATGCCGAACCCTTCCACATCGCGAGCGGTTTGTCGCGACACTCCCAGGTAGACGTCCGCCAAAGCATAGACCAGCGGCAGTGCTCCGTCCGCGACATCCGGCAGGAAGCGCACCCGCTCCTGCACGCCCGCCTCGCGGGCCAGGGTTTCCAGGACCGCCCGGTAGCTCCCCTGCCCCACGATGGCGTAGTGAAGATCGGGAAACCGGCCGGAGAGAAGGCGAAGCGCCTCGATGGTTGTGTCAATGCCCTTATGGGGAACCAGGCGCGCCACCGTGAGGAGCCACCGTCCCGCGGGAAGCCCGTGGGCCAGTCGGAACGGCCCCGGGTCGAGGCCGGGGCGGAACACGGCGGGATCAGTGCCGAGGGGAACGACCCGCACTCGCCCGGTGGACTCGGCCAAGTCGAGCTCCCGAAGCACCTCACAGGCGAGGTCGTGGGTCCAGCGGCTGATGGTGACGAGCACCTCGGCAGAGCCAAGCAGCGCGCGGGCAGCGGCCCGCTTGAGGCGGGACTCGACGTAGTTGTGCCGGAGTGCTAGCAGATCGCCGCCGTAGAGCATCACCCCGTACGGAATGCCGGAGCGCTGGTGGGCCCATCTGGCAGGGTAGGCCGCCGGCCTGAGGTTGCCGCACCAGATGAACCCCGCGCCGAGTTCCTCCGTGAGCGTCGTTACCCGACGGCTCCACCGGACCAGCCCCTGGATCGTCTTGAGACGACGCGCCGGCATCGCCAGCCGGTCGACCCGATTGGGGAACCGCGCATCGGTGGCCTCGCTGCCATCCATCTGGCCCGTGGATACCACCAGGCCGCCCGGCGGATACCGCAGCGCAAGCTCTCCCATCCAGCGGGAAATGCCGCCGCCCATCGGCGGGAAATCGTAGGTCAGGAGGAGGTCCGGGCCGCGGGTCATGCCAGCCCCTTCAGCAAACCGAGGAGCCGGGGGAGGAACCGCGCCGCACCGGCCTCGATGGTGAGGTCGGCAAAGGGCGCTCTCCGGACTTGCTGCGGCCCGCACTGGAGGAACTGGCGAAGGCGCTCCGCCAGGGTGACGTCATCGTTCGGCGGGAGGAAACGCGCTGGCCCGCTCAGAAACTCCCGATGGGCCGGGATATCCGAGACGGCAACCGCGAGCCGGGCGGGCTGGTTTCCCTCGAGCGCGATGCGGAGCCCGCCGCGCCGGAGCGCCGGCACGGGGAGCGTGCAGTAGCGATTGGGGGCGAAGCGGCGGAGATCGTCCACGCCGTTACACCAGAGTGTAGTTTCGGAACTCGAACGGCCGGATTCCGCTGATCCGTTCAATCAGATCCGACGCGTAGTAGCGGAGGTGCTCAACCTGGAAGAAC
>JBGPVQ010000080.1:0-9377 GCA_041491785.1 Gemmatimonadota bacterium
CTCGCCGTCCAGGAGCACGGTACAGGCGCCGCAGACCCCGTGCTCGCAGCCCACGTGGGTGCCGGTCAAACCCAGCTCATGGCGGAGGAAATCACTCAGCAGGAGGCGCGGCTCGGGGCTCCGCTCGTAGCGGGTCCCGTTGACGGTGACGCCGATGGGGTGCTGGCCCTTCACGCGGTGTGCCCCGGGGGGTCGAAGCGATGAACGATACGCCCGGGGGAAGGGGGCGCAAGGGAGGCCCGACGACCATCCAAACCGATCGGTCGCGACCGGCATCCCAGCCTCTGAGAACCTGCTCCAACTCGAGCGGTAACTTCGACCGTCCGGCCCGAACCGGAGTGTCCAGTATGCACCGATTCACCACAGCCTTCCTGACCGCGCTCTCCCTTGCCCCTCGGGCGCTGGCCCAGCATCCGTTCCGCCATCCGGTCGATGCGGTCGAGGTGCGTTACGCCCGAACCCAGCCGGTGGTCCGCTACACCCTGCGGGTGGATTCCACCGACCTGACCCGGTACAGCGTGGAAATCCGGATTCGCGGTGCGGGCGACACTTTTCATCTCGCGATGGTCGCGCACCCCGAGTACGACGACCGCTTCTTCCGCTATCTGGAGGACCTGCGCATCGAGGCCGGGGGTGGAAACGCCACCATCGTGCGGGAGGATAGCGTTCTCTGGCGGGTCGGTGCTCCGGGCGGTGAGGCGGTGGTTCGCTATCGCATCCACCTGCCGGCCCAGTCCAATCCCCGGCGCTCGGGATGGATTCCGTTCCTCTCGCCCACCGGCGGCCTGGTCGGCGGACCCCACTCCTTCATGTACATGCTTGGTGCCGAGCTGGCCCCCTCGTATGTCACCCTGGAGCTCCCCGCCGGGTGGGATGCGGCCACCGGCCTCGAGTCCACCGCCGATCCCGCCGTCTACTTCGCACCCAGCGTCGATGTCTTGATCGACTCGCCCGTACTCGTGGGACGGTTCCGGAGCTGGCGCTTCGCGGTGGACGGTGTGCCGCACCGGGTGATCTACTGGCCGCTCCCCGACGCGGCGCCGTTCGACACCGCGGCGATGGTGAGCGGTCTCGAGCGGCTAGCCCGCGAGGCCGTGGCGCTCTTCGGCCGAGCGCCATATCGCGAATACACCTTCATGCTGCAGGACGGCGCGGTCGGTGCCCTCGAGCATCTGAACTCGGTGTCGATCGGCGCGCCCAGCGCCTCTTTGGCGCAAGGCCTCACCGACCTCTTTGCCGAGTCGGCCCACGAGTACTTCCATACCTGGAATCTGATGCGGATCCGGCCGATCGAATACCGAGGCGTGGACTACCGCACCCAGCCGCCGGTGGCCGGACTGTGGTGGAGCGAAGGCCTCACCATGTTCTACGCCGACCTGCTCCTGCGGCGTGCCGGGCTCCCGACCTTCGATTCCACGCGCACCGCCCATCTCGCCGGGCTGATCGGCCGCTACCTGGCGAGCCCGGGCAACTCCCGTTTCTCCGCCGAGCAGGTGAGCCGGGTGGCCTACAACGCCGCGCCGGGCGCTCTGGGCGACTATGACCCCAGCACCCATCTCCAGGGCGAGCTCCTCGGCACGATGCTCGATCTGATCGTGCGCGACGCGACCGACGGCCGCCACTCGATGGAGGAGGTCATGCGTGCCATGCTGGAGGAGTTCTCCGGGGAGCGGGGATTCACCGGCCGCGACATCGAACGGACGGTGGCCCGGACCTGCGGCTGCAGGGTCGCCCCGTTCTTCGACGCCCACGTCCGGAGCGGACACGCCATCGACTTCAATCGATACCTGAGCGTGGTCGGACTTCGTCTGCGAGTGACCCGGGTGCCGGCGATGGGCCGTGACGGCCGCCCGGCCCCCGACCTCCGCCTTCGGGCCTGGCTTCCCCCGGGCGAGACGGCGCCGCGACTCCTGCTGGGGGACCCGGCAAGTCTCTGGTGGCGTGCCGGGCTGCATACCGGCGACCGGCTCACCGCCGTCAACGGCGCCCCGGTGGCGAGCCCCGGCGACTTCCGCAGGATCCTCGGCCGGCTCGCGATCGGAGACACCCTCCGGGTCGAGGTCACTCGGCCCGCAGGGGCCTACCGTGCCACCGTCGCGGTGTCCGGCTACGACCGCCCCTGGGTCGTCATCGAGGAGATCCCCGGCGCCAGCCCCCGCCAGCAGCGGCTTCGGAGGGTGTGGCTCATCAACTAGGCGACAGCTGAGTAAGGGGCCGGAAACGCCGAAGGCCGCCTCCGGAGGCGGCCTTGGGAGCGGAGTGGCCAGGGGCAGAATCGAACTGCCGACACCGTGATTTTCAGTCACGTGCTCTACCAACTGAGCTACCTGGCCGAAGGGCGGGGAATATATAGATATCCCCACCCCGGTCCAACCCTGCCGGCTAGGGGATTTTGGGCTTCTTGAAGATGCCCTTGACCTTCTCGGCGGCGGCGTTCTTGGCCGCGTTGATCGCCGCCTGCTTCGCGGCCTCGGCCATTCCCTTCAGCGCCTGACTGGCCGCGTCGGCCATCATCTTGTTGATGTCGAGGCCCTTCATCATGTCACAGGCCTTCTGCATCTGCGCTTCCTGCTCGGGAGTGAGCTTGGGCGCCTGGCCGCCCTGCGCCTGCTTGGCCTTGGCCGCCTCGAGTTCCGCTTTCCCCTTCGCGATCGAATCGGCCAGCTGCTGGCTTGCCAGATACCCGACCAGCCCGTTCGCTACCGAGTCGGGGTACTGCAGGTGCGGGTCGGGGGTGAACACGATGCCCGCGGGAGGCGCAAAGACCTCCTTGGGCGGCGCCGTGAGACGCACCTCGGTGGCGGTCTCTTCATAGTTGAGGCAGACCAGGCTGGCCTGGGTGTGCAGGGCGATCGGCGCGCCGGTCATGGTGCAGACCACGAACGTGCCGACCTTCCGTTCCTCGCACTCCTGCCCCGCGTAGGTCTTCTTCCCGGTCTTTTCAC
This sequence comes from Gemmatimonadota bacterium, assembly GCA_041491785.1. Taxonomy (GTDB): domain Bacteria; phylum Gemmatimonadota; class Gemmatimonadetes; order Gemmatimonadales; family GWC2-71-9; genus JABFSM01. The sequence continues at coordinate 2,946 of JBGPVQ010000080.1, forward strand.
CGGTGTTGATGTTGGCGAGGCCGAAGCCCTGCTGCATCATCGAGGCCATGTCTGCCATGTTCTGGTGAAAGCGCTTTTTCCCGTCGCCGTCTAGGTCGTCGTAGGCCTTCGCCATGTGGGGGAGCAGATTCGGCGCGGAGGTGCCGGTCTTCTTGGTGAGGTCCGCCCGATAGGTCGAGTCGGGGGTCATGAGCGTCCAGGAGTCGGTCGCGATCGTTTTTCCCATCATCTTCATGGAGCTGGACTGCCGCCGCATCATGCGGTCGCCGTCCAGCGCCAGGGCCGCGGTGCCGGTCATGTCCCCGGTCATGGTGTAGCCGACGCTGATGCTCCGGATCTCCGCACGATGCGGCTTGAAGGGATTTTGCTGAGCAACCAGGGGAAAGCCTGCGGCGGCCAGCGCGGCCGTGAGGAGGAGCGAGCGCATTGCGACGAACTCCGTGGTGCGAGGGTATGCCGGAATATACGGCGGCGGCGGTGAACGGTGAACCGGATGGGCGGGGCGGACCGGTGACCGCTCACGGTTGACGGTTGGCGCTGTCTATATTCCGGGCCATGCCCCACTCTCGTTTCCCCAATCTCACCGTCCTCGAGCACCCGCTCATCCAGCACAAGCTCGCCATCCTTCGCGACAAGTCCACGCCCGTCAAGGACTTCAAGCAACTGGTCAGCGAGATCGCGATGCTGATGACTTATGAGGTCACCCGAGACCTCGCCACCGAACCAGTAGAGATCGACACCCCCATGGAACGGATGACGGCCCGGCGGGTGGCCGGAAAGAAGCTCACCCTGGTCCCGATTCTCCGGGCCGGTCTCGGCATGGTCGAGGGCATCAGCCAGCTGATCCCCGCCGCCCGAGTGGGCCACGTCGGCCTCTTTCGGGACCACGAGACCTTGAAACCGGTGAGCTACTACTTCAAGGTCCCCGCCGCGGAGGCGGGCCGCGATTTCTTCGTGCTCGACCCGATGCTCGCCACCGGGGGCTCGGCGGTGGCCGCGGTCACCAAGCTCCGCGAGTCGGGCGCGGCCCGGATCCGGTTCCTCTGCCTGGTCGCTGCGCCGGCCGGCGTGCAGGCCATGCTGGACGCCCATCCCACCGTCCCGGTGTTCGCCGCCGCGCTGGACCGGGAACTCAATCAGCAGGGGTACATCCTGCCGGGGCTGGGAGACGCGGGGGACCGGATTTTTGGAACCCGATGATATGGGAGCGTGACGCATGAACGGAGCAAAGCTGACCTTCTGGGGCGCCGCGGGCCAAGTGACCGGCTCCATGCACCTCCTCGAGGCCGCGGGCGCGCGAATCCTTCTCGACGCCGGCCTGTTCCAGGGCCATCGCGCCGAAGCGGCGGCGCTCAACGCGAACCTGCCCTTCGATCCTCGGCGCATCGACGCGATTGTGGTGAGCCACGCCCACATCGACCACATCGGGCGGCTTCCGCTCCTGGTCCGTCACGGGTATCACGGCCCGATCTACGCCACACCGGCCACCCGCGATCTCGCCGCCGTCATGCTGGCCGATGCCGCCCACATCCAGGAGAGCGACGCCGCTTTTCTCGCCAAGCACGGCAAGAAGGGGCCCGAGAGCGAGCCCCTCTACAACATGGCGGATGCCATCGCCGTGCAGGATCTCATCGTCGGCCTCCCCTATCAGCGCATCCACTATCTCCGGAAAAACCTCGCCTTTGAGTACACCGACGCCGGTCACATCCTCGGCTCCGCCTCGGTGGACCTCCGGCTCACCGAGGGCGGCAACCAGCGAATCGTGTTCTCGGGGGACATCGGCCGCTTCGGCCTCCCGATTATTCGCGACCCCGATCCGCCCACCGGTCCGATTGATACACTGATCGTCGAGTCCACCTATGGCGATCGCGACCATGACCCGGTGGCCGCCACCGAAGACCGCCTCGCCGAGCTGGTGCGCAAGGTCGCCGGCCGCGGCGGGAAGCTCCTCATCCCCGGCTTCGCGCTGGGACGAATCCAGGAAATCGTCTACGCGCTGCACCAGCTCTACCAGGCCAAGAAGATCCCCCAGATCAAGATCTACGTCGACAGTCCCCTCGCGGTGGACACCACCACGGTGTTCCGGATGCACCCCGAAGTGTTTGACCGCCGGGAGCAGATGCTGATGGACAGCGACGCGATTTTCGATTTTCCGCTGCTCGAGTACATCAAGTCGACGGAAGACTCCAGGCGCCTCAACACCCTCAACGGCCCCGCGGTGATCATCGCCGCGTCGGGAATGTGCGAAGCGGGCCGGATTCTCCATCACCTCGCCAACCACATCGGCGACACCAAGAACTGCGTCCTCTTCGTAGGCTTTCAGGCGGAAAACACTCTCGGGCGGCGCATCCAGGAGGGGGCCCGACAGGTCAAGATCTTCGGCACGATGGTGGAGGCGCGCGCCGAGGTGGCCACCATCGGTGGCTACTCCGCCCACGCCGACCGGACCGAGCTGCGGAAATGGGTCAAGCTGCTCGGCGGGCCCGTGAAACGGGCCTTCGTGGTGCACGGAGAGCCCGGCCCCGCCCAGGCGATGGCGCAGATCCTCAAGGAGGAAGGGGTCGGCCAGGTCGTCGTGCCGCAGATGGGAGAGTCGTTCGAGCTGTGAACCGCGCGCTCCGCTGGGGGGCGCGGATCCTCGCCGTTCTCGCGGTGGGCTACGGCCTCCTCTTCGCCTGGGTCTGGCGGGTGAGCCGGCTGGATCAGCGCGAGGCCGCCGACGCGATCGTCGTCCTCGGCGCCGCCCAGTACAACGGGCACCCGTCGCCGGTGCTCAAGGCCCGCCTGGATCACGCGCTCGAGCTCTACGGCGCCGGACTGGCGCCGCGGGTGGTGGTGACCGGCGGCATCGGCGCCGGCGATCGGGTGAGCGAGGCCACCGTCGGGCACCGGTACCTCCGGGCCCTGGCGGTGCCCGAGTCGGCGCTGGTGGTCCGCCCCGATGGCCGCACCACGGAGGAATCGATGCGCTCGGTGGCCGAGTGGATGCACCAGCGCTCGCTTACCCGGGCGCTGCTCGTGAGCGACCCCTTTCACATGGCGAGGCTCCGTCTCGAGGCCCGGCGCGCCGATCTGGTGCCCTTCACCTCCCCGACGCGGACCAGCCCGATCCTTGCCGGCACCCGACTCGAGGCGGGATATCTGGCCCTCGAGGCGCTGAAGCTTCCGGTGGCGGCCTTCCGCATGGTCATGGGAGACGCCGCTCCAGAGACTCCCGTCCCCAGCCCGCGGACCCCCCGATGACCCTTCTCGCGACCGAGCGCAAATTCTCCGGCCGGATCATCCACGTCGACCGCGACACGGTGCGGTTTCCCGACGGCTCCACCGGACAATTGGAGATGATCCGGCACCCCGGCGCCGCGGCGGTCGTGCCGTTCCTCGACGATCCCGGCGGCCCCGACCCGCGGGTGCTCCTGATCCACCAGTTTCGCCATGCCGCCGACGATCTGATCTGGGAGATTCCGGCCGGGACGCTGGTGCCCGGCGAGGCGCCCGAAGCCTGCGCCCGGCGGGAACTCGCTGAGGAAGCGGGGATGGACGCCGGCAAGCTCACCCGGCTCACCACCATTTTCACTACGCCGGGATTTACCGACGAGCGGATCCACCTCTATCTCGCGTCCGGGCTCTCGCCGGTGGCCCTGGCGCGCGAAGCCGATGAGTTCATTACCGTGCACGAGAAGCGCTGGAGCGAAGTGGGCCGGATGATCCGGAAGGGGAAGATCCGGGACGGGAAGAGTCTGGCGGCGTTGATGTATGTGAACTGTTTTGTCAGGACCTAGCTACAATTCCCCCATGCCGCGCCAGTCCTTCAATGACTTCTACAAGGCCATCCGCAAGGGCGAGATCCCCCGCGCGATCTATCTCTTCGGTGAAGAGGACGTCTTGAAGGACGAGGCGCTCAAGGAGATCGAGAGCCAGGTGGTGGACCCCGGGCTGCGCGACTTCAACTATGACCAGCGCTCAGCAGGCCAACTCGATCCCGATGCCGTCGAATCCCTTTGCCATACTCTCCCCATGATGGCCGACCGGCGCCTGGTGGTAATCCGCGAGGTCGAGGCGTGGAACAAGCGGGCCCGCGCCAAGACCGCCGTGCTCCACTATCTGGAAAAGCCGGCGCCGGAGACGGTCGTCGTCCTGATCCAGGGCTCCGCCGAGCCGGATGAGGACGCCGAGCTGGCCCGGGCCACGGTCTCGGTGGAAGTGGCCCGGCTCCCGGCGAGCCGGGCGGAGAAGTGGCTCGTGACGCGGGCTGCGGAGCGTGGTCTCACCCTGGAGCCGGCCGCGATAGCACACCTGGTCCGCGCCGTGGACGGAAACCTGGCCGCGGCCCGAACCGAGCTCGACAAGCTCGCGGGCCTGGGCGGCGAAGCGGCCATCACCGTCGAGCAAGTCTCGGCGCTCCTGGGCGTCCGTCATGGAGAAACCCCGGCCGATTGGTGCGACGCTGTGCTTGCCGACGAGACCGGCCACGCCGCGGCGATGCTCCCGCACGTCCTCGACCGCGCCGGTGTGTCCGGCGTGGGGCTTCTCATCCAGCTCGGGCCCCAGCTGCTGGGACTCGGGCTCGCGCGCGCCCACTTCGATCGAGGCCTCCGGGGCGGCGCGCTGGCGGGCGCGGTGTTCCAGGGTCTGCTGCGCGCCCGCCCGGGGCGGCTCGACTATCGCGCCTCCGCCGAGAGATGGAGCCGCTTGGCCGACCGGTGGCCCCTGCCCCGCGTCAGGGCGGCGCTCGCCGGCGCGCTCGCGGCCGATCGACGCCTGAAGAGCACGACACTCGCCGACGAGCGTGGGGTGCTGGTCGATTTGATCATGCAGCTGGCCCACCGGGCGAGGGAGGCGGCGTGAAGGGCACTCGCATCGCCTCGCTCGGACTCCTCCTTCTCACGCCGACGGTTTGGCCGGCCGGTTGGCTGGCCGCCCAGCAGGACCCTCGTCTCGTCACCGCGGTCCGCCTCGCGCAGGACGGACTCTCCGACTCGGCGCGCGCGGTCACCGCCCGGCTCCTGGCGGCCACGGCGGCCACCGACTCGCTCTATCCCGAGGTGCTCTACACGATGGGGCTCCTGGCCGCGACGGAACAGGATCGGCGGATCTACCTCCGGCGGGTCGCGGTGGACTACGGCCAGTCGATCTGGGCGGACGACGCCCTGCTGCAGCTGGTACAGCTCGACTACGCCGGGGGAAATTCCGCCGGCGCCCAGCGACAGGCCGAGCAGCTGCTGCGCGACTATCCCGGGAGCCCGATCACCGCGACCGCGGCCTTCTGGGGCGCCCGCGCCGCCGGTGACCGCCGGGATGCCGCGGCCGCCTGCCACATGGCCGACACCGGCCTGACCGCCGTCGGAGCGGACGTCGAGCTCAAGAATCTCCTTGAGTTTCAGAAGCAGCGCTGCCAGGGCCTCGCGGCGATCGTCGCCGACAGCCTGCGCAAAGCGCTGGCCGATTCGGTGACAAAGGCCGAAGCGGACTCGGTTGCCCGGGCCCGGGCGGCGGCGGCGCGCCGACCCGCCGGCCGCGCCCCGGTCCAGTCATCCCGGCGTGCCGGTTTCTATGTCCAGATCTCGGCGGTGAAGACACCAGCGGCGGCGACGGTGGAAGCCGCGCGGGTCAAACAGGCCGGATTTGAACCCGTCACGATGAAAGAAGCCGGATACCTGAAGATCCGCGCCGGCGCCTTCGCGACCCGGGGCGCGGCCGAGAGCGCGGCGGCGAAGATCAAGGCCCGGCTCGGCGGCAAACCGTTCGTGGTCCGCCTGCCGTGAGTGTGACCCTCTCCGAAGACACCCCGCTGCTCGCGCAATATCGGGAAATCAAGTCGCGCCACCGGGACTCGATTCTCTTCTTCCGGATGGGCGACTTCTACGAAATGTTCTTCGACGACGCCGAGCTCGCCTCGCGCGTCCTGGGCATCACCCTGACCTCGCGCGGCGACGGGGTGCCCCTCGCCGGAGTCCCGGTCAAGGCGGCGGCCGACTATCTCCGTCAGCTGGTCGGCCAGGGGTATCGGGTCGCGATATGCGAGCAGGTGGAGGATCCCAAGAAGGCCAAGGGAATCGTCCGGCGCGCGGTGATCGAGACGGTCACGCCGGGAGCCCTGCTCGAGGAGGGATGGGTCGCGGGGGGACGGAACAACTGGATCGTGGCGGTGAATCGAGACGACGGCCCTGACGTCGGCCTCGCGGCGATCGACCTCACCACCGGCGAGTTCCTCCTCGAGACCTCTCCCATCGACGGGTTGGAAGAGGCCCTCGGCCGCTTCCGCCCCTCCGAGGTTGTGGCGACCGCCGCCGGGGATCTCCCCGGCGACTCCGAGGTGATGCGGACCGCACGAGAACAATGGGAGTTCGATGCTGAGCTCGCGAAGGAGGAGCTCGCCCGGCGCTTTCATCTCGCGTCGCTCGATGGATTGGGGCTGGGGGAGGCCGACGCCCC
>JBGPVQ010000081.1:0-9364 GCA_041491785.1 Gemmatimonadota bacterium
AAATGCCGGTCGTAGTCGGCTCGAATTGCCGGGGCATGGCGCTCGAGGTATCGCTCGAGGTCGGCCAGCGTGGCCGCGAGGTACCGCTGCCGGAACCGGGTCTGCTTGGCGCGGTCGAGCTCGGCGTGCGCGAAACACCCGGTCGCGAGGAGCTGCGGGATATGGCGGGTCTGCATGAACGCCAGATAGCGCTCGACCAGGGCCTCGTCCACATCCACCGTCACTTCGTAGGCGATCATGCTGGTGCTCCTAGCGCACGATGAGGAACTGGACCCACTTCGGCTTGTCCGGATCGCCGATCGAGACTCCCAGCTGGTAATCCCCCGCGGCCGGCGTCCAGACGAAGTCCCAGGTTTCCCCCACTTGAATCCGGGTGCGGGCCGGGCGCATGACCGCGAGCGCGGGCGGCAGATCTGCCCCGTCCTTCGCCACAATGCGCCAGGAAAGCAGCGTGGAGTCCTGCTTCAGCGTCGGCCAGTATGCGCCGGCCATCCCGATGTTGACGAAGCGGAAGCGGTGCGCCACGCCGGCCGTGAGGTGCAGCGGTTGGGGAATCGAATCGCCGTTGACGAGTAGCCGGGGCGGATCGGCGGTGCCGTCCCACCCGCCTACGAAGATGTGGTCCCGCGAGGAATCGAAGCGCTCCGCCGGCGGAAGCACCACGATCCCGCCGTAGAGCCCCGAGGTGAGCTGCTCCAGATCGTTGAAGTGGGTGTGATACATGAAGGTGCCGGCGCGGGGCAGGGTGAGCCGGGCCACGAAAGAGTCACCCGGCTGCACCGGCGGGGCGACGTGTGCTCCGCTGCCGCTCCATCCCGGCACGCCGTCGGAGTAGCTCTCCAGCTCGATGCCGTGCCAGTGGATGATGGCCGGCTCCTTCAGCCGGTTGATCACCGTGATGTCGGTCGGCTGGCCGCGGGTGAGCACAAGCACCGAGCCCGGGATCTCGACGGAATCCGGCGCCGGGGGGCGGGCATTCCGCTGGAGCACGAAGCCGAGCGCCCGGAGCGCCCGCCCCCGGCGGGGGCCCTCCTGCACGAAGAGCCGGAGCCGCCGCACGTCGGTGCGGGCGGGTTCCCGGTAGCCCCGTGGTGCTGCCACGTTGAGGCCGAGCACCAGCCCCGCCATGTGCTGGCGCGGATCGGCCGACATCCGCTGATGCGCCATCGAGTCCGCCGGGTACAGATCGGCGGCACCGGCGATCACGTGAAACCCGATATGGCAGTGGAACAGCCAATTCCCCGGACGATCGGGGGACCAGCTCAACGTGAAGGTCTCGAGCGGCCGCACATCGTGGGTCACGACCAGGGGCCGCCGGTCGACGGCGTACGCGCTGTCCTGGAGACCGTTCCCCCGCGACTCCTCCCGGAAGTAGAAGCCGTGTAGGTGCATCGGGTGGGGTCGCTGAGACGCGTTCACCCAGCGCCAGTGCAGCGAGTCTCCCACGGTGGCGGCGACCCGCTCGGTCCAGGGCCAGGTCCGGCCGTTGATCGCCAGCGCGTTCGGATAGGTGACCGAGTCCACCTGCCTGCCCCAGATGTTGATCACGAAGATCCGGTCGGGCGGGGAGCCGCCCCGAGGGTCCACCACGAACGCGCCTCCCGTGGTCTCCCGCTCGTCGTCCTTGACGGGATTGTGGGCGCCCGCCACCGCAGAATAGAGGTAGGTACCGGGCGCGCCCGCGGCGAAACGGATGCGGCGCGAGGCGCCTGGCTGGAGCACGATCGTATCGGCCGGTGTCGCCGGGTGAGCGGCCAGCCCGAAGATGGTGATGGTCGAATCGGGGAGCCCGTTCCGGATCGTCGCATCGATGATGGCCCCTTCCCTGACCCGGATGAGCGGCCCGGGAATCCTCGGCGCCTCGCCTTCCTCCGCGAACGCCGCCACCACGATGCCGCTGTCGCTCGGGTCACCCGGCTTCCATTTGGCCAGCTGGACCACCAGCCGGACCGCGAGAGTATCCCGCTCGAGGCGGCCGGCGGCGTGCCGGTTGTCGTTTGCCGCCACGCGTGGGAGAGCGGGAGAGCCGGCGCTGCGGGCCGCCAACACCCCGAGCCCGGCGGCGAGCATCGCCAAGGTTGTCCGGCTGGCTGCCATCGGGTCAGTACCTCCAGCTCAAGGTGTCGGCGCCGGCGGGGTGGTTCTTGCGGATCTGGTCCATGATCCGCGGAATGAACATCTGCGCGTAACGCAGGCGGGAAATCGCGTTGGGCTGGGTGTGATCGCCATTCCAGCAGTGCTCCGCGCGGGCTCCATAATCCACCTCGGCGTCGGCGGCGGGATTGGTGGCGGTCTTGAGAAAGTCCTCGACGAGGTAGACGGCGTCGTTGAGGTAGTAGTTGTCCGCCTCACCTACGTAGATGTGCAGCTTGCCGCGGACCTTGGGGCCCATGGTGCTCCAGTCGCGCCGCAGGATGTAGGACAGATCGAAGTGTTGCTTCCAGTAATCGGCGACTTTGCGGTCGATTCGGCCAGTGAGCTTGTCCCAGATCGGTGCGGGGTAGCCGTCGGCGCCCGCCGGCGAGTACACCGCCTGCCAGATGTCCCACTGTCCTCCCGACCTCCCCTTGGTGGCGATGGCGAGCTCGTGGTGATTCATCTCCTCGACGGTTGTGCTGACGTGCCCCAGGTAGTTTCGCAGTCCGGGGCGAGGGGTGCGCTTCCAGCGGCTGTCCAGGTAGTAGGCATCCTGATCCTCGTAGATGTTGGTGACGGTGTAGGCGCGGAAGTCGATCGGGTCGGGGCAGGCGATCCAGGCGCCGTTGAAGTCGTCGGGGTAGAACATCTGCACCGCCATCGCCTCCCAGCCGCCGGTCGAACCGCCGAACGTGAAGCGGGCGTACCCCTGCCCGATGCCGCGGAAGCGGCGCTCGATTTCAGGCACCAGCTCTCGCATGATCGCGTCGCCGTAGGGACCGTTGTTGGCGGAATTGACCGCGTACGAGTCGTCGTAGTAGGGCGTGGGGTGCTGAATCTCGACCAGCAGCACGCGGGGGAAGCCGGGCGCGGTCCAATCCTGGTAGAACTGATAGGCGCGCTCCTGTTGAATCCGGTTGTATCCGGCCAGGCGGAAGCGTGCGCTGTAGTCGGGCTTGAGGTTCGGGTCGGGCGGGTCGGTCCGGAATCCGTCGATGTCGGTGGGATAGTGGCCGTGGTTGATCACCAGCGGGTAGCGGGCCTCGGGGTGGAGGTCGAATCCCTCCGGGAGGAGTACGTGCGCTCCAAGAAACACCGGGCGGCCCCAGAACGCGGAGAGGAGCTTGCTCTCGATCTTGATGTGCTTGATGTACCGGGAGTCGGGGACGTCGGGAATCGGGGGGATTTCCTGATCGAGCACCAGGCGATTCAGAATTCGGAGCCGGGGATCGAGCCGCATCCACTGGGGCCGACTGTACAAGTTCCCCGGCTTGGAATTCCACTGCTGTCCCTCGCCCTTGTCGGGCGGGAGCTTGACGGTATGGCCGTCCGCCCGATGGAAGGTCTCGTAGCGATTGAGCACCGCCTGCACCCAGTAGCGCCCGGAGGGGAGGCTGCCGAGGCTCCGCATGGGATAGCCGAACGCCTGGGCATCCACCCGGACGTCGGCCCCGGGCGCCCATCCATCTACGTCCAGGCCGAAGACCAGCTGGGTTTCCGGTCCATCGGAAATCTGATTCCTCGGCTCGGCGGTCGAATCGGTGGAAATGAGGAGGAGGAGGCGACCGTCGAGCGGCGCGGCGCTCCGCTCACGGGGGAAGCTCACGGCCACCCGGAGGCCCGGAGCGGCCTGCATTCGGGTCCCCGGCCTCCCGGAGAGTGCGAGGGGCACGGCCAGCGCGAGCGCCAGGTGTCTGGTGGTCATGGGAGGGTCATTGCCCGGTTGCGGGGGCCTGCGGGGAGGTGCTCCAGCAGGTAGCGGGTCAGGAGCGAGTAGACGTGAAGGGTCGTCCCCGACCCCTCGCAGATGCAGTGGCTGCGGTTGGGATAGTCCATGAAGTCGAAACTCTTGCCCAATTGGATCATCCGATTGACCAGCCGCTCCGATCCCTGGAAGTGCACGTTGTCGTCTCCGGAGCCATGGACCAGGAGGAGCCGGCCGCGGAGCCCCTCGGCCACGTTGATGGCGGAAGCACGCCGGTACGCCTCGGCGTTCGGCCCCGGGAGCCCCATGTAGCGCTCCTGGTAGATGGTGTCGTAGAGACTCTCGTCGGGCACCGGTGCGACCGACATCCCCACCTGGTACACGTCGGGGTAGCGGAACAACGCCTGCAAGGTGCTCGACCCGCCGCCGCTCCATCCCCAGATGCCGACGCGGGTCGAGTCGAGGTATGGGTGGGTGCGGGTGAGGGTGCGCACCGCTTCCGCCTGTTCCTGGCTGGAGAGAACGCCGATTGCGCCGTAGACCACCTTGCGCCAGGCGCGGCCGCGCGGCGCCGGGGTGCCGCGGTTGTCCACGCTGGCCACCACGTAGCCCTGATCGGCAAGGAGGCGGTGCCAGAGTTCGCGGGCGCCGGGCCAGGCATCCATCACCGTCTGACTGGCCGGCTCACCGTACACGAACATCAGCATCGGATAGACTTTGGTCGAATCGAAATCGCGGGGCCGCACCATCCAGCCATCGAGCGTGACGCCCTCGCCGACCGGGACCCGGAAGAATTCGGCGGGACGGGACAGCAGGCGGGCCACCGCGGCCCGCTGCGTGGAGTCGTCCACCAGGGTGCGCGCCATCTGGTGCGAAGGCAACCGCACCAGCTCCACGATCGGCGGAGCCTCGAATCTCGAATAGGAGTGCAAGGCCCACCTTGCATCGGGGGAGACCTGATAGCCGTGGGTGCCGACCATGCCCTGCGGAGAGATCCGTTCCGGCGTGCCTCGGCCGTCCAGCCGGGTCCGGAAGAGGTACCGCTGGGTGGCGTTGTCGGGCGACGCGATGTAGTAGAGCCACCCACCGGCCTGGTCCACTCCGGCAATGCTCACCACGTCGAACGCTCCCGGGGTCACCGGCATAACCCGCGCCCCGTCCCGGGAAACCCGGTAGACGTGGCGCCACCCGTCTCGTTCGCTCAACCAGAGAAACTCGGTGCCCCCGCCAAGCCACTGAAGATTGTCCACCACGTCCACCCAGGCGCTGTCCCGTTCGGTGAGGATGGTGTGCGTGGCGCCGGTACCGGCGTCCGCCAGGAGCACCCGGTCGGAATTCTGGAGCCGGTTCACCCGCTGGAGCACCAGTTCCCGGGGACCCGCCCACTCCATTCGGGGCAGGTAATTCTCCCGGGCGTCATCCTCGAGCTCCATCCATCGGGTGGTGCCGCCGTCGGCGCTCACCACCCCCGCGCGCACGGCGGAATTGGGCGTGCCCGCCTTGGGGTACTGGATCGGCGTGACGATAGGGTAGAGGGAGTCGGTGTCGTTGATGAGGCGAAAGGTACCGACTCCCGTCATGTCGAACTGCCAGTAGGCGATCTTGGTCCCGTCGGGCGACCAGCGAAAGCCGTCCTGCAGGCCGAATTCCTCCTCGTAGACCCAGTCGGTCATCCCGTTGACGTGCAGTGAATCGGCTCCCCAAGTGAGCCGGGTGATGCTCCGGTCCGCCAGCCGCTCGACGTAGACCTCGCCCTGCCGCACGTAGGCCACCCGATCCGCGGTGGGGGAGAACTTGGCGTACATGAGGGATGAGGCGGGAGCATCCTTGCCGCCGAGCTGGCGGAACGCGCCGGTGGCGCGGTTCAGCACCCAGAAGTCGCCCCGGGTATTGTCGCGCCACACCTTTCTGGAGCTGGTGAACAGCAGGAGCTGGGCGCCGTCGGCGGACCAACCGTAGTTGTCGATATCCAGCGGGGTGGTGGCCCCCTGGGGGATCAACTGGCGGGCCGAGACCATCACACCGCGCGCGCCCGAGGCGGGGTCGTACCGGACAATATCGAATGATCCGCGCACGGCCTCGGACGGCTCGACCGTGGTATACGCGGCGCCGTTCTCGATCCACCGCGCCGGGCCGAACCGCTGGGTGGCCGAGAATTCCTTGCTGGCGAAGATGCGTTGGAGGAGGTCGCTGAGTGGGGTTGCCTGGGCGGGGAGCCGGACCGGGAGTAGGACGAAGGCGAGCGCCGTTGCGCACGCCGTACCGTATCGATTCATGGCTGCTCCGTGGATCGTACGCTGCGAGGGGACGTCGAAGGATCGGGCGCCCGGGGGGAGAGCGCAAGAGTGCTTCGCTCCCGGGCTCATCCCAGCTCGAGGGTGCCGAAGTCCGCAGGGTCCTGTCGATCTCCTCGCAGGTACACCCACCCGTTTCCGCCGCTCCACACCAGTTGGCCCGCCCGGCGCGACCGCCCTGGCCGCATTTCGTTGATGAGAAGGTCGAACCCGAGGCGATCGCCGGGTCCGAGCAGCGCGAGCGCCGGGTCGCCGACCCGGACGGTGACGAGGTATCCCTCATCGGTCGGGGCCCAGCGTCCGCTCACCGGAGGAGATTCGCCGCCGTCCCGCCCGATAGTCCGGGTGTCGAGGGCGCCGCCTTCCTGCGGGATCACCAGGACGCCGGCGGCCCGACCGGCATGACTCAGGTAGAGCTGCAGACCGTCGGAATGAATGTCGTCAGGCTCGTTGTCGAGCTCGAGCGGAGGCGCTCCCGACGGCCGGAAGAGCCTCTCGGGCTTGGTCACGCTGACCGCGAGATAGAGCGCCGCGCCATCCCAGTTCACCCAGGCCTGGGCGGAAAATCGATCAGGATCCCAGGGCTCCTCGCTCCGCCGGTATTGCAGCTCGCTGTCGAAGGAAAGCGGCGCGTAGGGATCGAAGCCGTTCAGGGTGCCATCCAGCGGTGGGGGCCCCGCGATTCTGGGCGCGAGAGCCAAGGCGTCGGAAGTCGTCCGGGAGTCGAGGGAGGGCCGATGTCTGGACGGCGCGGGCCGCAAGCCGGCGAGCAGGCGTGTCGTGCCCTCGGTTTCGACCTTGACGCCCGCCTCGGAGAAGTGGTAGCGGATCGGTCCCCGGGAGGTCGTGAGCTCCACCAGCTGCGCGGTGCCTCGCGCGCCCGTGATCGACGCGGTCGACCCGGCCGGAGAGAGGTCGAGCACCGTCACCCACCGAATCAGGTTTCCCTTGGCCCGGAGCAGGACGAACGGCCGCGAGGTGTTGGTCATCGGGAGGCCGGGCGCCACGGCCCGCAACAGGTCCGCTCCCGGTGTCACCAGGAGCAGCCGCAGAACGGCTGCGGTTCCCGGGTCGGCGGCCGTGACCACCAGCGGCTGGGCGCCCTGGGCGACGAATCGCTCCACGTTGGAGACGAAGGGATGCGCGAGCGTCGCCGGCTCCCAGCGTCCAGCGGACTCGACCCGCCAGTCCCCCTGGACGTGCCAGGGCAGAACCACTTCCCGCTCCTCGGGCGCTTCCACCTGGAGAATATCCAGCAGATGTGTCGGCCCGGCCACGACGGTGCGGGTCACTTCACCGGCCCGGCCTCGACACCAGGCCCACGCCTCTCCCGGATCGAACGCAGCGCACCACGCGTCCGCTCCACCGGCGTTCACACCATCGAGGAGCGGCGCGTTGTGGGCCAGCGCCGAGCGATACCACGCAAGCTCCGGCTCCACATAGGAGCCGGTTCCCGGATCGGGAAGCCAGTGCGCCCCAGCGGCGTGCAGGGTCAGGTGGAGCCGGTCGGGGTGCCCGTGCCCGCCGATGTCCGGCCCGCACTCGAGGCTGGCATAGCGATCCCCCTGCCGCAACACGGCGAGTCCCTGGTCGGCGAGGAGCGCGCTCTCCGGGCGCCACGGGGGCGCGGCCGCTGGGGCCGGCCCCATCGCAGTCAGCGCCCACCAGGAGAGATCGCTTCGCCCCGGCCGCTCCGGCGCCGTCCGTCCGGCATCGTGGAGCCAGGCGTCGTACTGCAGCACCGGCGCGGTCGAGGGCGGCAGCGCGTACAGCGCGCCGAGCCATGCGTTCAGCTCGGGATCCTCACCCAGCCAGGCTCGGCCGATTTCCCAGAGCTCGAGGGAAGCCGGCTGGGCCAGCGAAACCCCATAGCGCGAGTCGCGGCGGGCCGGATAGCTGAAATCGGGCAGCGCCGAGCGGGTCGGCGCGAGCAGCGCGGCGCGGAAATGCGCGCGGAGCTCGGCATCATCGAGCAGGTCGTAGCCGACCGCGCGCGCCCAGTGGAGGCCCTGCATGGAGCCACGCAAGGCAAAGAGGTGATAGTTCTCCCCCTCCCACCACAGACCGTCACTCCCGAATCCGTCGGCCAGGTGCCCCAGCAGTCCGGTGCGGGATTCGACCGCGGTCTTCGCCAGCTCGACATCGTCGAACCACGCCGCGATCGCCGTGAGTGCGGCGGCGTGCCAGGTCTGCCGGTTGGAGAGACCCTCGTTGAACTCGCCGATGAGGGTCGCGGCTTCGTCCGCCACCCGGTCGATCCCGTTTACCCGGCCGGGCGGCAAGAGGCCGGCTTCCCGGAGCAGGAACGCGGCGGCCAAGTAGGACGTAACCCACAACGACTCGAGGTAGGTGGAGAAGAAGAGGTGCGAGGGCCCGAGGACGTTGTCGCTGTTGGGGAGCGCAAAATAGAGCTCGTCGTATGCCGCCAGCAGCTCCGCGGCTCGGGCGGCTGCCGCAGCGTCCCCCGTGAGGGCGGCCACCAGGGCCAGCTCAGCGGCGCGCTCGGCAACCCAGAGGTGTTGCGCGCGGGCCCAATGGAGGTGGTGCCGCCGGCCGGTGAAGGGCTGCCGGCAGCGGGGACAGCTGTGGCGGTCAGGATTCCAGGGATCGAACAGCAAGGGCGATCCGTCGGTCGGACAGACGCCTCCGTCCCGGGAAAGCAGCGCCTTATCCCCGGGTATCGACGGCCGCGTGGCCAGAACCGCGCCTCCCCGCTGCCGCAGAGTACCCAGTAGCTGGGTGAGGTCGGGATCCGCCGGGATGGCGGTGCTCCGAGCGGCCAATTCCTCTGAAGTCAGCATTCCGCGATTATAGTAAGCGGATCCATGGCGATTCCTACTATCCGGCCCGACGAAGCCGCGCTCGAAGAGCTGCTCTCCCGGCCCACCGCGGCAGTGGTGGAGGCGATGGCGGCGCTCGAGGGTGACGTGATGCTGGTCGGGGCCGGTGGCAAAATGGGCCCGAGCCTCGCGCGGCTGGCGCGACGGGCTTCACTGGACGGCGGGGTCAAGCGGCGGGTCATCGCGGTGGCCCGGTTCTCCGACCGCAACCTTCCTCCACTGCTCGAGCGTGAAGGGGTGGAGACGATCGCTTGCGATTTGTTCGACCACCAGGCGGTGGCCGCGCTTCCGGAGGTCCCCAACCTGGTGTACCTGGCGGGCCAGAAATTCGGCACGACGGGAGACGAGGCCCGCACCTGGGCGGTGAATGCGTTGCTGCCGGCCATCGT
>JBGPVQ010000082.1:0-9237 GCA_041491785.1 Gemmatimonadota bacterium
CAACGTCGGTCCCGGGTTGGACATCCTGGGCCTGGCGGTGGCGGGGGCTGGGGACGTCGTGGCCGCCGAGCGGATCGAGCAGCGCGGTGTGGAGGTCGCCGAGCCGGGAGACCCGTCGCTTCCCCGGGATCCAACCCGGCATGCCAGCGGAATCGCGGCGCTGGCGATGCTCCGCCGGGCCGGCGCCGGCTTCGGGGTTCGTCTCCGCGTCGAGAAGGGACTCCCCTTGTCGGGCGGGCAGGGCGGCAGCGCCGCGTCGGCAGTGGCGGCCGCGGTCGCCACCAATTTCCTGCTGGACCACCCATTCGATACCGACGCGATTCTGCTCGCGGCCCTCGAGGCGGAGAGCGCGCTGGCGGGACATCACGCGGATAACCTGGCGCCCAGCCTGCTGGGCGGTCTGGTGCTGATCCGCTCGCTCGATCCCCTCGACGTCATCCGGCTCCCGGTGCCGCCGGAGCTCCGCATCGTTCTGGTCCATCCCGACCGGGCGATGGGTACCCGCGAGGCGCGCGCCGTGCTGCCCGACACCGTGACGCGAGCCATCGCGCTCCACCAGGCGGCGCAGGTCGCCGGAATCGTCGCCGGGGCCTTCTCGGGCGACCTGGCGCTGCTGGGCCGGGCCATCGACGACCGGATCGCCGAGCCGGCCCGGGCGCCGCTGCTCGAGGGATTTTCCGAGGCCAAGGCCGCGGCGCTCGCGGCCGGCGCGCTGGGCTGCTCGATTTCCGGGAGCGGCCCGACCGCATTCGCTCTGGTCGGGGACGCCGCGACCGGGGCGCGGGTGGCGGCGGCAATGCGGGCGGCCTACGCCGCGAAGGGGATTCCCAGCACGACGCGAGTGGCCCCGGCGGACCTCGAGGGAGCCCGTCGCTTGTGAGCCCCACCATTCAGCGTCCGGTCACCTGGCAGGTTTGCCTGGCGTGCGGGAACGAGGCGGTGGAGACCGACCCCGCCACCCGGTGCCGGGCCTGCAGCGGCCTCCTCGAGGTGCGGCATCGCCCGCCGGAGCATTCCGGAGAGGCGCTCCGCGCTCTTTTCCAGACCCGTTGCTGCACCCGGCCGGATTCCACCGCCTCCGGGGTGTGGCGCTTCCGCGAGATCGTCCTTCCCGGCGCGGGGGAGCACCCGGTAACCCATCCCGAAGGGAACACCCCGCTGCTCTACCGGTCGGGCCTGGCCTCCTGGGCGGGGGTACCCGACCTGTGGTTCAAGCATGAGGGGCACAATCCGACGGGCTCGTTCAAGGACCGCGGCATGACGGTCGCCATCACGCAAGCCCGGCGAATCGGCGCCCGGGCGGTGGTCTGCGCCTCCACCGGGAACACCTCGGCGTCGCTCGCGGCGTATGCCGCGCAAGCGGGGATTCCCGCCTTCGTGGTGGTGCCGGCGGGCAAGGTGGCGCTGGGAAAGCTGGCCCAGACGGTGGGGTACGGCGCCCGAGTGCTCGCGGTCCGGGGCGACTTCGACGCTTGTCTTCGGCTGGTGGACGACGCCAGCGAAAAGCTCGGCCTCTACCTGGTCAACAGCATCAATCCCTTCAGGCTCGAAGGACAGAAGACCATCGTCTTCGAGCTGCTGCAGCAGCTGGGCTGGGAGCCGCCCGACTGGATCGTGCTTCCGGGTGGCAACCTGGGCAACACCGCGGCGTTCGGTAAGGCGCTGGGTGAGGCGCGCGCATGGGGGCTGATCGACCGGATTCCCCGATTGGCGGTGGTGCAGGCGGAGGGCGCGGCGCCGTTCGCGCGGAGTTTTGCGGAGGACTTCCAGACCCGGCAGCGGGTGGAGGCGGAGACGGTCGCCACCGCGATTCGGATCGGTGATCCCGCCTCATGGGACCGCGCAGTCGAGGCCATCCGCCTCACCCGCGGGGTGGTGACTCGTGTGCCCGACGCGGAGATTCTTGCAGCGAAGGCGGCGATCGACGGCGTTGGGGTCGGCTGCGAACCGGCCAGCGCGGCGAGCCTGGCGGGACTGCGTCGGCTGGTGACCGAGGGAGTGGTCCCGGCGGACGCCCGGGTGGTGGCGGTGCTCACCGGGCACATGCTCAAGGATCCCGAAATCCTTCTGGCGGGCGCGGAATCGGGCCGCGGGGGCATCCAGCAAATCGACTCGACCGTCGCCGCGCTGGCCCAGGCGGTGCACCGACCGGACTACATGTAGCCCTCGCGCCGCAGGGTTTCCAACCCGCCGCCATCCTCCAGGTCCTGGGCCCGCCCGGCGCGCTCGGCCACCCGGGCGAACTGCCCGCTGCGGAGCTCCTCGATGATCTCCTTGGGATTGCGCGCCTCGGACTTGACCGGCTTGGTGCAGGGCCCGCAACCGAGCGAGCGATAGCGGGTTCCGTCGCCCTGGTTGTAGTAGAGCGACACAGTCGGGATCCGCTCCCGGTCGATGTACTCCCAGATGTTGAGCTCGGTCCAATCGAGCAGGGGATGGATCCGGACGTGGGTTCCCGGGGCGAACTCCGTCTTGTACTGATTCCAGAACTCGGGGGGCTGCTCCCCCACGTCCCATTCGTTCCGAGCGGTCCGCGGGGAGAAATAGCGCTCCTTGGAGCGGCTGCCCTCCTCGTCGGCGCGGGCGCCGACGATGACGCCGGTGTAAGGCTCGCGGTCGGGGTCGGGCTCGTACGCCCCGGTCGCGAGGTTCATCCGGCGGCGAAGCCCTTCGCCGCTCAGGGTCCGCTTCAGCGCCTCGGTCTTGAGCAACGAGCAACAGGTGATCCGGTCCACCGCTCCGTCGGGATAGGTGCGCTTGGCGGCCAGGGCGTCCTCGTTCTGCCCGATCACCATCGCGAGCCGCCATTCCCGGGTGAGCTGGTCCCGGTGGACGATCATCTCGGGAATCTTGAAGGAGGTATCCACGTGCACCAGCGGGAACGGCACATGCCCGAAGAAGGCCTTCCGGGAAAGCCAGAGCAGCACGGTGCTGTCCTTCCCGATCGACCAAAGCATGCAGAGCCGCCGGAAATTCGCGTAGGCCTCCCGCAGGATGTGCACGCTGCGCGCCTCGAGCCGGTCGAGATGATCCATGTCCGTCATGGGGCGGTCCGGCGCTGGGCCAGGGCCTTGAGCACCGCCGCCCCGGCCGCCTCCACACCCAGCTGAGTGGTGTCGATCGTCACATCGGGGCGGGTCGGCGGCTCGTAGGGATCGTTGACCCCGGTGAAATGACTGATCTGGCCCCGCCGCGCTCGCGCGTACAGCCCCTTGGTGTCGCGGCGCTCGCACTCCTCCAGCGGCGTGTTCACGTACACCTCGACGAACGACCCGCAGAGACCGCGCACGAACTCGCGTGCGAGCGCGTAAGGAGACACGAATGAGGCGATGACGAAGACTCCGTTCGCCTCGAGTTTGCTGGCCAGATATCCCACCCGCTGGATGTGGGCATCGCGTTCCTCGCGGCTGAAGCCGGTGGCGGGAAAGATGTCCCGGATGGTGTCCCCGTCGAGCCGTTCGACCGGAAGGCCGCGCCGGCGGAGCTCCCCGGCGACCCAGTCCGCCACCGTGCTCTTCCCGGAGCCGGAGAATCCGGTGAACCATACGACCGCAGGGGGGGTGCGCTGTTTGCCCCAGCGGAGCCGGTCCCAGAGCCGTTCGTGCATCCAGAAGAGCCCGATCTTGGAGGCGAACTCGATCGCTCCGACGGCCAGCGAAAGGACCGGGCGGCGGGTGACGAAGTAGACCACCGCAGTGGTGACCAGGGTCCCGAAGACCCGCCACGAGACGGCCTTGGCCACCGATCGGGCGTGGCTTTCACGGTACATCGTGCTCTCCCGCGAGAGTGCCCCGGAAGGCCCCTCGCTCGGCGAGGAGGGCGCGCAGCCGGGCAACCCCGTCCTCCGGCGCCAATTCGGTTCCGAGCTCCAGGTCTACCGGCAGATCAGTCGGCCGGTGCCCCCCCAGCCAGACGGTGACGATCCGGTCCGGCGAGGCGGCGGTTTGAATCAGATCGAGATCGGCCCGGGTGAGCTCCGCCGCGGTGACCAGCAGAATCACCCCGGCATCCAGCAGCAGATTGGCGACCTCCGCCAGGCGCCTCATATGCTCCTGGCGATCCGCCTCGGCGCGGCCCAGGTCGGCATCCACGCCGTACAGCACGTTGGCCATGCCGAGGTAGTAGACCACCTGGCCCTCATCGAAGAGCCGGGATTCGAGTGCCTTGGCGAGGCTCTTCCGGTCAGTGTCCCGGGGCCCGGTGAGCAGGAGGAGGGTCGGCTGCTGGCGATAGCGCTCCGCCCGGCGGTCCACCGGGATGAAGCTGGTTTCCCATTTGTAGTTCCGGAGGAGCACCTTGTCGCGCACCGGCCCCTGCGGATCGGCGAGCGCTTCCCGCACCAGTCCGCCACCGGCGATCTCATAGTCGTCGATGATCACGAAGCGGGCGGTGGGCGCCGCGAATCCGACGGTGTCAGTGGCCAGGGCGCGCCCGAGCGAGAGGGTGCATTCGGCGACTTCGTGCCGCTCGACACCACTCGGATCGGCGCGCACCGCGAGGGTGGCGGCGTCGAGGGCCCGGTGGATGGCCTCGACCCGCATCGGCACCCGTGCGGTGCCCAGCTTGAGGAAGTAGTCCCGCCCCGGAGCGAGGGCCCGGCGGCCCAGCCAGAAGAGGCCGACCCGGATGCGGGTGGTGACGTGGGGCGGGGGCTCCCCGGCCTTGACCGCGGTCTCGCCCCGGGTGACGTAGATCTGCTCGTCGAGGGTGAACCCCACCGCCTCGCCGGCACCCGCCTCGGAAACTGCGGCGCGCGCGAAGCCCTCCAGACTCCGAACCCGGGCGCGCTTACCGGAGGGGTAGAAGACCACCTCGTCGCCGGGCCGGACGCGGCCGCTTTCGATGGTGCCCGCCACGATGCGGCGGTCGTCGCCGTTGCCGGTGAACTTGTAGACGTCCTGCACCGGCATGCGGAACGGGGCTTCGGTCGGTGAAGTCTCGGGGGTGAAGTGCTCGAGGGCCTCCATGACGGTGGGTCCGCTGTACCATGGCATTTTTTCGGAGCGGGCCGAGAGGTTGGCGCCTTCTCGGGCGCTCACCGGAATCACATCGCTGGGGACCAGCCCGATGCCCTGGAGAAAGGCGGTGTAGGCGTCGCCGATCCGCCGGAAAACCACTTCGTCGAATCCCACCAGGTCCATCTTGTTGACCAGCACCGCCAGCTGGCGCACTCCGAGGAGTCCCATCAAGTAGCCGTGCCGGCGGGAGTTGTCGCGAATCCCCTCCTGGGCGTCGATCACCAGCAGCGCGGCGTCGGCGCGCGACGCTCCGGTCACCAGATTGCGGACGAACTCCACGTGGCCGGGGGCGTCGAGGACCAGGTAGTCCCGGGTGGTGGACCGGAAGAAGACTCGGGCGGTATCGATGGTGATTCCCTGGGAGCGCTCGTCCTTGAGCGCATCGAGGAGGAAGGCGTACTCGAATGGGCGCCCGGTGCGCTCGCACAGCTCGCGCACCTGCTCGAGTTTGCCATCGGGGAGCGACCCGGTGTCAGCGAGCAGCCGGCCGATCACGGTGCTCTTCCCGTGGTCGACGTGACCGGCGATGACGACATTCAGGCGCTGGCGGCGGAGGTCAGAAGCCATGATCCGGGAAAGATAGAGGCGGGGGAGGTCCCCCGCCTCGTCCTGCAGCACCGGCCGGCGGCGCCTACTTGTTTCCGGCCACCTTGGTCAACGCGGCGCCGAGGTCGGTGTAAGACGTCGGGTCGACCTCCCGGAAGGGCGCCATGACGTGGGCAATCTTCCCCTTACGGTCCACGATGAACAGGGTGCGGTTGTCGAGCACCAGGCCCCCCTGCATTTCACGGATGGCCCCGTACTGCCGGCCGACCTTGGCGCCCGAATCGCTGAGGAAGGTTCCGGTGTAGCTCTTCTCCTTGGCCCAGGCGGCGAGCATGGTGTCGGGATCGACACTGATCGCGAGGAGGGTCACCTTCTTCTTGTTGCCGAACAGCGTCGCGTACTGATCACGGTACGCGTCCATTTGGATGGTTCAGCCCTTGGTCCGGGCCCGATAGAAGAAGGCGATGACCACGGTCTGCCCCCGGAGGTCCTTGAGGTGGACCGGTTTGGCGCTCACTCCGTCGAGCGTCGCGGCAGGCAGAGTGAAGTCCGGCGCCTCGACACCTACCGCAAGCGGTGTCGGGCCCGGTGGGGGTGGAGGCGCCGGCGGCGGCTGCTGGGCCGCGAGAGGCGCCGCCAGCAACAGCGACAGCAATGCGAGGGTACGTTTCATCGCGTCTCCTGGTGACCGGTTACTACGGGCGATACATCACCCGCCAGATCTTGCCCTCCCTGTCCGCCCCAATATACAGCGAGCCGTCCGGCCCGACGGCGAGCCCGGACGGCCGGATTGCAGTGGGGTTCCCGCTCGGAGTCGCGAACGTCTCCCAGGTTCCCACCGGCTTCCCGTTGCGGAACGGCCCGAACACCACTCGGAATCCCTCCTGCGGAGCCGGGGCGCGGTTCCAGGACCCGTGGAAGGCAATGAACACTCCGCCGCGGTAGGTGGCAGGGAATTGGCTCCCGGTGTAGAACAGGGTGGCATTCGGCGCCCAATGCGCCGGGAAAGCCAGGGCCGGCTTGGCCTTCTTATCACAGTCACCGACCTTGGTTCCGTCCCCGCCGTACTCCGGATTCTGCAGCATCTGTTTCTTGGCGGGGTTGTAGAAACAGTACGGCCACCCGCCGTCGGTACCCTCCACGAGGGCAAAGAAGGTCTCCGCCGGATTTTCCCGCCCTTCCTCGGCCGGCCAGCTCCAGTTCTCGGTCAGCTGGTCACGGCCGTGCACGCCGGAGTAGACCGTGCCGGTGGAGGGCTCGACCGAGAGCGCCATCGGATTGCGGAGCCCGGTGGCCCAGCGTTTACCGCTCGCCGAGGTCTGATTCGGCGTTCGGGCATCGAAGCGCCACACCCCGGCGCGCTGCCCGAGCTCGGTGCACGGATTCGCACCTGGGAAGGGGCCCTGGCGGTCCTTGGCGCCCTGGCAGCTGTTGTCGACGGATCCAAACGAGACGTACAGGGCGCCGTCTTTCCCGATCACAATCCCCTTGGAGGCATGCCCAGCGATGGGCAGGCCGCTCAGGATGGTCTCGGGCGGGCCCGTGGGTACCAGGCTGCCGGGCGTCCGGGGAAAGCGAAGGACCTGATCGTTCGGGGCGTAGTACACCGCGTCGGCGGTCAGCGCGATGCCGCTTCCCGGGGGACCGGAGTAGAAAGTCGCCACGACGTCAGCCTTGCCATCGCCGGTGGTGTCGCGGAGCACCACCACCCCGCCGGTCTTCCCGGCACGCGCGGCGAATACGTCGCCGTTCG
Organism: Gemmatimonadota bacterium; assembly: GCA_041491785.1. Lineage (GTDB taxonomy): Bacteria > Gemmatimonadota > Gemmatimonadetes > Gemmatimonadales > GWC2-71-9 > JABFSM01. Next base: position 7,318 of record JBGPVQ010000082.1, read on the forward strand.
GCGCCACGGCCAAGTGACGTACCGCACCAAGACTCTCGCCGACCAGCACGGCACAGAAGCCCTTGGGGAGCGTGAGTCCGGCGTTGTCCGCGGCGCAGGCCGGTTTCTGCGCAGCAGCGGAGGGGGCGACTGCCGCGACGGCCAACGTGAACGCGATCAGGCGACCGCTCGCGAAGTGCGATCGGCGGGCGAATGCGGGGCGAGCGAACCGCGGCATATCGGGGACCTCACGGAATGGTGACGAATCAGGGGACAATATAGCAGGCGCAACCGCACCCGCCGGTTTCTCGCGGCAGGGCGAGGGTGGTAACTTTCTTCCTTATGGCCGGCCCCCAGTACATCTACACAATGACCAATCTTCGCAAGGTCGTCCCGCCGAGCCGGGAGATCTTGAAGGGGATCTATCTCGCCTTCTTCCCGGGCGCCAAAATCGGCGTGCTCGGCGCCAATGGCGCGGGGAAGAGCAGCCTGCTCAAAATCATGGCGGGGGTGGACCCGGACTTTCAGGGCGACGCCCGCCCGGCGGACGGAATCCGGGTCGGGTTCCTGTCGCAAGAGCCGCAGCTCGACCCCGCGAAAGACGTTCGCGGCAACGTGGAGGAGGCGGTCGCGGCGCAACGCGCCTTGCTGGGCGAGTTCGAGGCGATCAGCGTGAAGTTCTCCGATCCGATGTCCGATGAGGAAATGAACCGGCTCCTGGAGAAGCAGGGCGGGCTCCAGGAACGGATTGAGGCGCTCGGCCTCTGGGAGCTGGATCGGAAAATCGACATCGCGATGGACGCGCTCCGGCTTCCACCGGGCGACTCCGAGGTTACCCGGCTCTCGGGGGGCGAGCGACGGCGCGTGGCGCTGTGCCGAGTCCTGCTGGAACAACCCGATCTCCTGCTCCTGGACGAACCGACCAACCACCTCGACGCCGAATCAGTGGGCTGGCTGGAGCGGCACTTGCAGGAGTTTCCCGGGACGATCGTGGCGGTGACCCACGACCGGTATTTTCTCGACAACGTCGCGGGATGGATTCTCGAGCTCGATCGGGGCGAGGGCATTCCGTGGCAGGGCAACTACTCTTCATGGCTGGAGCAGAAACAGAAACGCCTGGCAGTCGAGGAGCGGCAGTCCTCCGCGCGGCAGAAGACCCTGGAGCGGGAACTCGAGTGGGTCCGCATGGCGCCGCGGGCCCGGCATGCCAAGCAGAAAGCACGCATCCAGGCCTACGAAGCGCTCCGCGACGCGGGCGAACGGCAGCAGGAGGGCACCGCCGAGATCCTGATTCCGGTGCCGCCGCGCCTGGGCGACGAAGTCGTCGTTGCCAAGGACCTGACCAAGGGGTTCGGCGACCGCCTGCTCTTCGAGAACCTGAGTTTTTCCCTGCCCCGCGGCGGCATCGTCGGTGTGATCGGCCCCAACGGCGCCGGGAAGACCACCCTTTTCCGGATGATCACCGGGCAGGAGAAGCCCGACGCCGGCGAGCTGGCGGTCGGTACCACGGTGCAGGTCGCCTACGTGGACCAGGACCGCGACGCGCTCGATCCCGAGAAATCGGCGTACCAAGAAATTTCCGGAGGCCAGGATCAGCTACAGTTCGGGAAGCGCACGGTAAACGCCCGCGCCTATTGCGCAGGTTTCAATTTCCGGGGCGCCGACCAGCAAAAGAAGGTCGGTACCCTGTCGGGCGGAGAACGGAACCGGGTGCATCTGGCCAAGCTGCTCAAGAGTGGCGGCAACCTGCTGCTGCTCGATGAGCCCACCAACGATCTTGACGTGGACACCTTACGCGCGCTGGAGGACGCCTTGCTCGGGTTCGCGGGCTGCGCCGTGGTAATCAGCCACGACCGATGGTTCCTCGACCGGATCGCCACCCACATCCTCGCCTTCGAGGGCGATAGCGAGGCCTATTGGTTCGAGGGCAACTACCAGGAG
>JBGPVQ010000083.1:0-9196 GCA_041491785.1 Gemmatimonadota bacterium
GATCCCGCGGGCCGCCGCCCGCGGCCCACCACGAACTCCCCCGGAATCGCGTAGCCGTTGCCGGTGCGCCACGGCGCGATCGAGGCCAGGTACTCGGCGTACGCCGCCGTCCGGGTGGCCTCGTCGAAGCGCGAATGCGCCAGCGCCACCGGTCCCCCCGCGAACGCGGCGCCGCAGGCGGCCTCCTCGGAATCGTATTCCAGCACCGTGGACAGGTGTTCGACCAGCACGTCGGACAGCCCCGCAAGATCCATGGCGGTGCGGAGCGAGTCCTCTCCCCCCAGCCCGAAGAACAGCGGACAAACCTCGGACTGCACCCTGCGGTCAACGATCGGGAAGATCTCCGCCCAGCCGCACCGCTCCCGAGCGCCCCACACCGCCACGACAGCGCGGCCGCCGGGCCGAAGGACTCGCACCGTCTCCCGAAGCGCCGCGACGGGATCCGGCAGATACATGAGCCCGAGCGCGCAGAGGGCCACATCGAAGGATCCATCGGGGAGCTTGAGGTCCTCGGCGTCCGCTCGCTCGGCCCGGACCTGGGTCTGCCCCCGCCGCGCCGCCTCGAGCTTCACCTGCTCCACCATGGCGTCGGAGATGTCCGTTGCCACGACGACGCCGCCGGGCCCTACCGCGGTCGCGGCGGGAAAAGTCACCAGCCCGGTGCCGCACGCCACATCGAGCACCCGCTCGCCCGGCTGCAGCTCGGCCAGCTCGAGGAGCCGCTGCTGTGCCGGCTCGAGCTGACGCTGCCAGTAGCGCTCGTAGTGCGCCGCCGCCTTGTCCCAGCCGTAGCGCTGGATCCGCCGTTGGAGCCGGGCGTCCATGGCTAATCGCCCGGCGTGCTGATCCGCACATCGCGGCGGATTTCGCGCGCCCTGCAGAAGACGTCGAGATAGGGGCTGTACTTGTCGGCGGTGTCGAGCACCTTGAGAACCGCCGCCTCGGGAGCGGTGCTTTCGACGGTTACCTGGTAGCGGATTTGGGAATACCCCGGCGAAACGTCGTCCGAGACGCCAAGTTCCCCCCGGCTATCGTAGTCCGCCTGGACTTCGACCTCGAGGGAGGTAAGGGGAACCTGCAGGCGCGCGGCCCACGTCGCATAGCCGACCGCAAGGCAGGTACCCAGTGCGCCGCGACCGAGAATACCGGGATTGGGGCCGGCGTTGGTCCCCCCGGATTTCTCGCCCATGCCCACCGTGAGCCGCCAGGGGCCTTCGGTCACCTCACATTCGAGGCCGGGCTTGAGGCGAACCTTGGTTCTTGCGGTGCCCTGCCCGATCGAGGGACGCAAGGCCACCGCCTTCGCGCTGCGCTCGACGGCAGCGCGGATTGTCTCGTCGCCATTCATGGAAACCTCTTCGCCGCGAAGGACCCGGGAAAAGATAGCCCCCGCCGGGATCAGGAGGTCCCCCCGTCGAGAACCTCCCGCACCTTGCGGGCAAGGGCCTCGGGCTCGAAGGGCTTCTGCAGGTAGGCACCGCCCGGGGCGAGCACCCCGTGCTGCGAGATGGCCTCATCGGAGTAGCCCGACATGAACAGCACCCGGAGCCGGGGTCGTAGCGCGGTGAGCCGGGCTGCCAACTCCGCACCACTGAGCCCCGGCATGATGACGTCCGTGAGCAGGAGGTCCAACGGTCCGGAATGCCCGGCGGCCAGACTGAGCGCGGTCTCCGAGTCCGGCGCCTCGATCACCCGGTAGCCGTAGCGCAGCAGCATCCGGCGGGTCACCGCGCGCAAGGCGGGCTCGTCCTCGACCAGCAGGACGCCCTCGGTTCCTCCGAGCACGCCGTGCGAGGCGGCCGGCCCGGCCGATGCCTCCTCCTCGTCATCCACCCGGGGCAGCGTGACGATGAAAGTGGCGCCCTTCCCCGGCGCACTGGTGACCGCGATGGATCCACCGCTCTGCTTGACGATCCCGTACACCGTCGAGAGCCCGAGGCCAGTCCCTTTCCCGAGCCCCTTGGTAGTGAAGAAGGGCTCAAAGAGCCTGGCCTTGACGCGCTCGTCCATCCCGGTGCCCGTGTCCGCGACGGACAGCTCGACGTAGCTGCCCGCGGGAACGACGGAGTGTTCGGCGGTCAACCGGATGTCGAGCTCGATGTTCCGGGTTTCGATCCGGAGCTCGCCGCCACGGGGCATCGCGTCGCGAGCGTTGACCGCGAGGTTTACGATCACCTGCTCGAACTGCGCCGGATCGGCCTTGACGAGGCCAAGGTCGGGGGCCAGCACCGTCCGGAGGGTGATATGCTCTTCGAGCAGCCGTCCGAGGAGGCGCTCCGCCCCGCTGACCACCGTGTTGAGATCGATGACCCGGGACTCCAGCACCTGCTTCCGGCTGAACGCCAGCAGCTGCTGGGTGAGCGCCGCGGCGCGCCAGGCCGCCTTGCGGATCTCCTCGAGGTCTTGCCGCATCGGACTCTCGGAGCCCACATCCTCGAGCAGCAAATCGGTGTACCCCGTGATCGCGGTAAGCAGATTATTGAAGTCGTGCGCGATCCCGCCGGCCAGCTGGCCCACCGCTTCCATCTTCTGGGCCTGCCGCAGCCGACCTTCGAGCCGCTTCTGCTCGGTGACATCCCGGACCAGGACCAGGCGGGCAGGCTGCCCCGCGAAGTCGATCGGATCCGACAGGATTTCCACGTCGAGCAGCGTGCCGTCCTTCCGCCGGTGGTGGAGCCCGGACAGGAAGGCGCCCTCCTGGACCGGCTGGTCGAGCGCCGTTTCCGTCCAGGGGTGGTCCTCGGCGAGCCGGATGTCGGTGATCGACATCGCCAGGAATTCGGCGTGGGAATACCCGTAGCGGCGGATGGCCGCATCGTTGATCGCCAGGAAACGGAGCGATTCCCGATGGTACACCCACATCGCTTCGGGATTGGACTCGAAGATCAAGCGATACTTGGATTCCCCTTCCCGGAGCTGCTGTTCCGCCCGCTTGCGCTCGATCGCGACGGCGACCTGGCTGGAGACGAACTGGAGAATCTCGCGCTCGCGCTCCCCGTACTGAACCCCTCCCGTATGGCTCTGGACCACCAGGACGCCGATGGTCCGCTCGCGGGTCTTGAGCGGCACGCCGAGCCAATCCTCGGCCGGGGCGCCGATCAGGGTCACCTCGCCACGCTGCTCCAGGACACGGTGGACCTCCGGCGAGACCGACAGCGGCGCGCCGGTCCGCAGCACGTACTCGGTCAGGCCCAGCCCCAGTGGCCGCGGCGGCGGGGGCGGGTCCCGCTGGTCCACGTAGTAGGGGAACGTCAGCAGCTCCGTCGCCTCGTCGTAGAGCGCGATATAGAAGTTGTCGGCCGGCAGGAGCTCCCCCACGATCGCGTGGATATCGTGGAGCAGCTCTCGCAGCCCTACATCGGTGTTCGCCGCCTCGGCGATCCGGTAGATGGCCCGCTCGACCTGCTCGGCGCGCCGGCGGGCGGTGAGGTCCATCATCGCTCCCACCATCCGGATGGGCGCACCGTCGGCGTTCCGGGACACATAGCCCCGGTCGAGTACCACGCGGACCGATCCGTCGGCGCAGACGAAGCGGTACTCGTCGGACCATGAGGAACCACCGGCTTCGACGACGCGCCGCAGTCCGCTAACCACGCGGTCCCGGTCTTCGGGGTGGATGCGATCCTTCCACGCCGCGATGCGGGGGGCGCTCTGCTGGGGATAGCCGAACAGCACCTCGTACGCCTCGTTGCGTGAGGCCAATCCGGTGCGGAAATCCCAGTCCCAGACGGCATCATTGGTGGCGCGGGACACCAGCTCGAACCGCTCGGTGGCAGAGCGAAGCGCCTCGGCGGCCTCCCGGACCGCCGTGATGTCGCGGATGAATGCGCTGAACTGCCAACCCCCGTCGATCTCCAACGGCGTCACGGTGAGCTCGACCGGGAACTCCCTCCCGTCGTGACGCAGGGCCTCGATCTCGATGCGGCGCCGGAGAATCGGCCCTTCTCCCGTGGCCAGGAAGCGCTCGAGGCTCCGATGGTGAGCCTCCCGATATCGCGAGGGGATCAGGACATCGGCCATGCGGCGGCCCATGACCTCGGCCGCCGGCCGGCCGAACATCACCCCGGCCTCCGCGTTCCAGCCGGTGATGACGCCGGCGGCGTCCATGGTGACGATCGCATCGAGCGCCGAGTCGAGGATTGCGGCGAGTCGCACCGGGTCGAAGGAGGCCATCGCAGGATGATATCGTCTTGTCCCCGCCTCGCAACCGGGCCGCCGGGGGTGGGGCCGGGGGCGGCTACGCGGCCATCCAGTCGGTCCAGCCGGGGGGGCAGATCATCAGGGTGAGCGTCCGGGCGCTTGACGGAATCGGTCCGGGCGGAGATACTACCCGGACCCATGCGACCCATGACCCGGCAGCAGAGTTGGTGGCCCTGGCGCGGTTCCTCCCGCGGTGGGCCGGGGTGCGCATAGTCTAGACTCCACAGACTCGCGAATTCACGGGGCCCACCGCAGCAGCGGTGGGCTTCTTCGTTTTGACCCGAACCGGAACACCGGATGATCATCGTCTTGAAGCCGGGCGCCACCAAGGAACATGCCGACGCGTTGATGCGGCGCATCTCGGCGCTGGGACTGCGCCCGCTCTACATGCCGGGCCAGGAGCGCGTGGTTCTCGGCGCCCTGGGGGACGAGCGCGCCATCGAGAGCCTCCACCTCGAGAGCGACCCGATGGTGGAGAGCGTCAAGCCGATCCTGGCGCCCTACAAGCTGGTCGGCCGGGAAATGCATCCCCATGACACCATCGTCGATCTCGGTGGTACCCAGGTGGGCGGGGGGCGCTTTACCGTCATCGCCGGACCGTGCGCGGTGGAATCCGCGGACCAGATGCGCGCCACGGCGGGCGCGGTCAAGGCGGCCGGGGCCCACGCCCTCCGCGGGGGCGCGTACAAGCCGCGGACCAGCCCCTATTCCTTCCAGGGCCTCGGCCAGGAGGGCCTGGAGATCCTCCGAGATGTCTCCCGGGAGACCGGCCTCCCCGCCGTGACCGAGGTGGTGGACGCCGGAGATGTCGAGTTGGTGGAGCAGTACGCCGCGGCGTTCCAGTCCGGCGCCCGCAACATGCAGAATTTCCGGCTGCTCCAGGCGCTGGGCCGGAGCCGGAGGCCGGTGATCCTCAAGCGCGGGATGGCGGCCAAGGTGGACGACCTCCTCCTCGCCGCCGAATACATCCTCGCCGAGGGCAACCCCAACGTGATCCTCTGCGAGCGGGGCATCACCACCTTCGAGACCGCCACCCGCAACACCCTCGACCTCAACGCGATTCCGGTGATCAAGGAGCGGAGCCACCTCCCCGTGCTGGTGGACCCGTCCCACGGCACCGGTCTCCGCGAACTGGTGCCGGCGATGGCCAAGGCCGCGCTGGCCTGCGGCGCGGACGGCATTCTGGTGGAGGTGCATTCCGATCCGCCCAACGCCCTCTCCGACGGCCGCCAGTCGCTCTTTCCCGAGCAATTCGCCGCGATGATGCGGGAGCTGCGTCCGATCGCCAACGCGGTCGGGAAGGTGATGTGATGGTCACGACGCCGATTCCCGAGGGCGCCGTCCTCCCCCTGGTCCGGGAGGTGACCGGGAGCCCCGATCCGCTGGCGCTCTACGCCGCCCTCAGCGACGGCGGCCGCCGCCCCGGCAGCTTCCTCCTCGAGTCCGCCGAAACCGGCGCCGGCTCGGGGGAGCGCAGCCTGCTGGGTGTCTCGCCGGCGCTTCGCCTGGTCTGCACCGGGCGCACGGTGGACGTCGAGGCGAAATCGGCCAACGGTCGCTCACTGCTGGGATGGATCGCCGAGCGGCTGAGGGAGCGCGAGGGCGTCGCCATAACCCGCACCGCCGACGCCGTCCGGGCCGTCTTCCCTCCCCCGCCGGAGGGTCCGCGGGATGAGGCGTCGCGCGGCAAGCTCCCCTCGCCGCTGGATGCGCTCCGCGCGGTGGTGTTGGGACCCCGGCTCCTGTCCCATCCGGCCGACGCGTGCTATCTGGCGGCCGGGGTCTTCTCCTACGACCTGATCGAGCTCTTCGAGGAGCTTCCTGAGGGGCGTCCCGAATCGGCGCCGACTCCCCATTTCGAATTCTTCGTGCCGGACCGCCTCGTGATCGTCGATCACCTCCGGCATCGGACCCTGCTGGTGGCCAACGCGTTCGGGGGCTCGGACAGCGACGCGAACTACCACGACGCCGTCCGGGCCATCGGAGACCTGCTCCTGGCGGTGGAGGCGGCGGGCGCCCCGCCCCACCCCCACCCCTCCACCCTCGGCTCTCCTGGCGACCCCGTGGTGGATCTGTCGGACGCCGAGTACGCCGCCCTGGTGGTCCGCTTAAAGCAGCACATCGTGGCCGGCGATGTCTTTCAGATCGTGGCGTCGCGCACCTTCGAGGTCCCCTGCGCCGACCCGCTCAGCGCCTACGGCAGGCTCCGGGTGCTGAATCCCAGTCCGTATCTCTTCTACGTTCGGGGCGAGTCCGCGACCGTGTTCGGCGCCTCGCCCGAAACGGCGGTCAAGGTGTACGGCGTCCCCCGGCGCGTGGTCATCCGGCCCATTGCGGGCACGGCGCCCCGGGGACGTGGCGCTGCCGGCGGCATCGACGCCGACCTGGATGCCCGCCGGGAAGCGGCGCTCCGCCTCGACGAAAAGGAAACCGCCGAGCACATGATGCTGGTGGACCTGGCGCGAAACGACGTGGCGCGGGTAAGCCGACCGGGAACCCGGCAGGTCACCCGGCTGCTGGCGGTGGATCGCTACGCCCACGTGATGCACCTCGTGTCCGAAGTCGAGGGCGAGCTGGCCGAGGGACTGGATGCCCTGCACGCGTATGCCGCCGCCATGAACATGGGAACCCTGGTGGGCGCGCCCAAGATCCGCGCCGCGCAGATCCTCCGTGAAGTGGAGGCCTCCCGGCGGGGCGCCTACGGCGGAGCGGTCGGCTACCTCAATCACGACGGTACCATGGATACCGCGATCGTGATCCGTGCGGCCACGGTGCGGAACGGCGTTGCGCGGGTGCGCGCCGGGGCGGGAATCGTGTTCGATTCCGACCCCGCCTCGGAGGCGCTGGAAACCCGCCGCAAGGCGGAAGCGGTGCTCGGCGCGATTGCCGCGGCGGAGGGGCCCGATGCCTGAGCCCCTCCGGGTCGTGTTCATCGACAACTTCGATTCGTTCACCTGGAATCTGGTGGACGAGTTCGCCCGGCGCGGCGCCCGGGTGGAAGTGTGGCGCAACACGGTTTCGGCCCAGCACGCGGTGTCGCGGGCCGGGGCGGGGGGCTCCAGCCTCCTGGTGCTCTCCCCGGGACCGGGGGCCCCGTCTCAGGCGGGCTGCTGCATGGAGCTGGTGCGCCGCGCCGCCGAGGCGAGGGTCCCGCTCTTCGGCGTCTGTCTCGGGCACCAGGCGATCGTGGCGGCGTTGGGCGGCGTGGTTGGCCCCGCCGGCGAGGTCGTCCACGGCAAGACCTCCCGGGTCCGCCACCAGGGGGGCGCGCTGTTCGACGGGGTTCCCTCCCCCTTTCCCGTCGGCCGCTACCACTCCCTCGCCGCGACGACCCTCCCGGACTGCCTGCTCCCGATCGCCGGGACGGAGCGCGTGGTGATGGCGGTGGCCCATCGGTCGGCGCCGCAGTTCGGGGTACAGTTCCACCCCGAGTCCATCCTCACTCCCGAGGGCGGCCGGATCATCGACAACGTCATCACCTGGGCGGCCGATGCGCGCGAGTGAAGTCCTCGACACCCTGAGCCGGCGCCCGCTCTCCCGCACCGAGAGCGTCGCCACCTTCGGGAAATTTGTCGCCGGCGAGTACTCCGAAATCGAGATGTCCGCGGTCCTCGCGGCGCTCAAGACCCGCGGGGAAACGCCGGAAACGATGGCCGGCGCCGTCGAAGCGCTGCTCGCTTCCGCGGTCCCCTTCCCCCGCCCCGACTACCGTTACGCCGACTGCTGCGGGACCGGGGGGGACGGAACCGGCACGGTCAACATTTCCACCGCGGCGGCGTTCGTGGCGGCGGAGCTGGCAATTCCGGTCGCCAAAACGGGCAACCGCTCGGTGTCCTCGCGCTGCGGGTCGGCCGATCTTCTCGAGCAGCTGGGCGTCAAGCTCGATCCCTCCCCCGAGGTGGGGCGGCGCTGCCTCGACGAAATCGGCGTCTGTTTCGTCTTCGCGCCGCAGTACCACCCCGGCGTGCGTCACGCCGGGCCGGTGCGGCGCAGCCTGGGCGTCAGGACGATCTTCAATCTCGTGGGGCCCATCGCGAACGCCGCCCGGCCGCCCTGGCAGCTGATGGGGACCTACGATCCGGCGCTCTGTGAGCCCGCCGCGCGAACCCTGCAGCTCCTCGGGCGCGAGGTGGCGCTGGTGGTCCATGGCAGCGGACTCGATGAGGTGGCGCTGCATGGGCCCACCACCGGTGTCCTGCTCAAGGACGGCGAGCTCCGCCCGATCACCATCACCCCCGAGAAGGCCGGCCTTCGCGAGGCGGCGCTCGGCGCCTTGACCGGCGGAAGTCCCGAGGAGAACGCCATCTGGCTCATCCGGCTGCTGGAAGGGCGGGGTCCCGACATCCACGCCGACGCCGTGGCGTTGAACGCCGGCACGCTGGTCTGGGCCGTCGGCAAGGCGGCTACCCTCCGCGAGGCCACCCGGCTGGCGCGTGAGGCGCTGGCCGGAGGCGGTGGTGCGCGGCGGCTTCGGCGCCTGGCGGAGCTGTCGCATGGCGCTTGACCAGATCCTGGCCCAAAAGCGGGTCGAAGTCGCGGCGCGCCAGGCGGCCACCTCCCTGGAATCGTTGCTCTCCCGCGCCGAGCCGAGCACCCGGAGCTTGTCGGCCGCGCTTCGGGCCGGGAGGCCCGGCTTCCTGCTGGAGATCAAGTCCGCCTCGCCCAGCGCCGGAGTCCTCCGGGCGGACCAGGATCTCGCCCCGATCCTGGCGAGCTACGGCCGCCATGCCGACGCGGTGTCGGTGCTCACCGACCGGAAGTTCTTCGGGGGTTCCCTCGAGCGGTTGAGCGCGGTGCGCGCCAGGCTCGAGCAGCCGCTCCTCTGCAAGGATTTCTTCCTGGAGCCGTACCAGGTCGCCGAGGCCCGGGTGCACGGCGCCGACGCGATCCTCCTGATCCTCTCCGCAGTGGATGATTCGGTGTGGCAGAGCTGCGCGGCAATGGCCCGGCGCCTGGGGATGGAAGTCCTCACCGAGGTGCACGACGCGGCCGAGGC
>JBGPVQ010000084.1:0-9194 GCA_041491785.1 Gemmatimonadota bacterium
GCCTGCTGGATTCCCTCCGGATCACCTGGCAGCCCTTGTACCAGGAAATGGCTGCCGACGGCTCCATGGGAATCACCTGGGGCGTGGCCGCGGTGGCGCGCGACGGCGCTCCGGCGCACATCGGGCGCTACATCGCAGCATGGCGGCCCGAGGGCGGCGCCTGGAAGCTGGCGGCCTTCGTCGGGCTGGCGATCTACCCCGCCGCGGCCACCATTCTTCCCGCAAACCTCGGCCCGCTCCGCCTCCCGCCAGCTGCGGCGTCGGGACCGGGGGCGGCATTCGTATCCGCTGATCTCGCGTTCGCGCGGCTCGCGGCCGATTCGGGAGCGGCCGGTGCCTTCGAACGATTTGCCGCCTCGGACGCGGTCACCTTCGGCGCCGGGCTGCTGACCCGCGGCCCCGCCGCCATTCGGAAATCACTCGAGGGTGGGCCGCCTTCACGCTGGGCCTGGCACCCGGTGGCGGCGGGCGCTTCGGCGGGGGGCGACCTCGGGTTTACCGTCGGCGAGTCCGAGATCAGGGTGGAGGGCGCCCCCACCAGCTACGGGAAGTATCTCACGATCTGGCGACGAATGCCGGGCGGAGTGGTCCGGTTCATCACCGACGGCGGCAGCCCCCGGCCGCCGACTCCCTAGCGCAGCCTGATTTCGAGAATCTTCGCCGGGGCCAGCCGGGCTCCGGGCTTCGGCCGACCGGCGGCGTCGTATTCATCCCACTGACTGTTGGCGACGTAGTAGTACCGATCCCCCCACACGGTACCGATGGTGGGCTCGGTCGCGACCTCCAGATTGCGGTCGAGGACTTCGACGCGTTCGATCCGGAGCCCGACGCGATCGAGCACCAAACGCACGATGCGGGGCGGCGTGACACCGTTCTGCACTCCGATGAGCGTCCCCGCATGCCAGACCATCCCGTCGATGCCGAGTGTAGTGGCTCCCGCCGGCGCCGGAAGGGCGCGGACCGTGCTGCTGGCAAGGTCCACCGCAAGGATGCCGTGGGAGTAGTCGGCGAGGTAGAGGGTCCTTCCCAAGGGATCGACCGCGGGGCCCTGGAGCGAGCGAAACAGCGGGTGGCGAAGAAACTCCTCGATCCGCGTCCCGCCACGCACGATCCGCCAGACTACGGGGTCCTGGCTGTCGGTGGCGTACACATCTCCATTCGGCGCCACCACGAGGTCCCCCAGGAGATGCCCCGGCGGCGCCGTGGGAAGCAGGTACCGTGCCTTCAGCCGTCCGGTCGCGAGGTCGAAGGCGTAGACACCGGCTCGACCGCTATCCGCCGCGACGTACCCGGCCATCTGCGGAATTGCGGCGGTGGTAACCCAGAGAGTACCGCCGCCGGGATCGGCGCGCACACCGAGGGCGGCCCAGAGCCCGTCCTGCCCCTCATGGATGAAGTCCTCGACCGTCCCGTCCCTACGAATTCGGACCACCTTCCGGTGTCGGACGCTCGCAACATACCAGACTCCCTGCCGCGCATCGTGGGACATCCCCTCCGGAAAAAGATCGGCCTCGGCGAGCGTGGCGGCAACGGTGCTGCGCACCAGGGGAGCGGCGTTCTGGGTGATCCGCCGGAGGACCGGACCGAGAGCCGGGGCATCGCGGAGCGCGGCGAAGTCCGGGTCGGCGAAAAGGTCGCGGGCCAGGCCGAGGTCGGCGAGCCGGTCGAGGGCCCGGATGGTCTCGGCGGTGTCGGCGACGCGGGCGGAGAGGGCGGCGTAGGCATAGACGTACGCCTGCTGGGCCGGCCAAGCCTCAAAGGCCCGGCGCACCAGGGCGCGCGCGGCGGCCCATTCCTGGTGCTGGTACAATGGCGCCGCCTGGCGCCAGGCCTCCCTGGCAACTCGCGCGGAATCGGCGTCGGCCTGAGCGCAAAGCGCCGTGGAGCCGAGGAGGCAGCAGAAAACAAGAAGCGGGAAGACGCGGATACCGACCGGTAGGCTCATCCGGTCACGACGGCCGGCGCGGCGAGCGAGTTTCGGCGGAGCGCGGGGGCTAGGACACCGCACGCCGATCGAAGGTTCGGAGCCCGAGCGCCATGAAGATCGTGCTGATCACGACCAGCGCTCCCGCCACCACGGCCAGATTCATGTGCGGCAGCGCCGGGGTCAGCACGCCGCGCATTCCTTCCGACACGTAGACCAGCGGATTCACCAGGACCAGGACCTGAACGACCGGCACAACGGCGAGCGCCTTCCAGGGATAGTAGGCACAGCCGAAGAAGATCATCGGCGCAACGATCAGACCGAACATGAGCCCGATCTGTTCCCCCTTGATCGCGGTGCCCAGCAGGAGTCCGAAGGCGGAGAACGCAAAGGCGCCGAGCAGCGTCATGCCGACCACCAGCCCGAAGTGGGCGAAGTCGAGCCCGTCGATCGGGCCCATGATCAGCCGGGCGACCGGGAGCACGAAGAGAGCCGCGATCATTCCCTGCACTGTCCCGGCGAGCACCTTTTCCACCGCGATCACCGAAATCGGCACCGGGGCCAGCAGGCGGTCCTCGATCTCCTTGGTCCAGCCGAAATCCGCGACCATCGGAAGCGCCACCGCCTGCACGCTCGCGAACGCCAGGCTTATGCCGAGCACGCCGGGGAGGAGCGCGCCGGCATAACCGCGCTGGACGAACCCCATCTTGGGCAGGAGGTAGCCGAAGACGATGGTGAACATGATCGGCTGCAGCGTGGTCCGGAGCAGAAAGAAGGGCAGCTCGCGCGCCACGACGTGCACGTCACGGCGGCAGAGCGCCCCGAACACCTTCCAGGGGGACGGGTTCAATCGAGCTTCCTCCCGGTGAGGGAGACGAAGAGGGTCTCGAGACTCGGAGGGGTCAGCCGGATATCGAGGGGCAGTCGCCCGGCCTGCTCCGCGGCGCGGAGCATGAGCGGGATCGCCTCGCCCACCCGCTCGGCGTACGCCACGACCTCGGCGCCCTTGGCGGAGGTCCGGGTGAGCGCCGGCAGGCTCAGAAGGGCCGGGAGCACCGGCCCGGCTTCTCCGTCGAGGGTGACTTCGATCATCGTCCCACCGGGCGCCCGGGCCCGCAGCCCGGCGGGAGTATCGAGGGCCAGGAGCTTCCCGTGGTCCACGATCGCCAGGCGGTCGCAGAGCCGGTCCGCTTCCTCCATGTAGTGGGTGGTCATGATGATCGTGCGGCCTTCCCCGTGGAGGGAGCGGAGAATTTCCCAGAGGGAAAGCCGCGCCTGCGGATCGAGCCCGACGGTGGGTTCGTCGAGAAACAGGATCTCGGGCTCGTGAATCAGCGCGCGGGCGATCATCAGCCGCTGCTGCTGTCCGCCGGAGAGCTGGTCCACCTTCGATTCACCGCGATCGCCGAGGCCGAGCTGATCGAGGAGAGCCTGGGCGCGCGGCTGCGCTGCCGCCCGCGAGATTCCGAAATAGGCGGCGTGGAAGAGCAGATTCTGAATGACGGTGAGCTGGCGATCGGGGTTGGGGCGCTGCGGGACCACCCCGATGTGCTGCTTCACTCCGACGGGATTGGCCCGGACATCGATGCCCGCCACCGCCGCCGTCCCGGAGGTCGGACGGACTCGCGTGGTGAGGACCCCGATCGTGGTGGTCTTTCCCGCGCCGTTGGGGCCCAGCAGGCCGAAGAATTCTCCGGGCGGCACCTCGAGATCGAGGCCGTCAAGCGCCAGAATTTCCTTCGAGCCGGCCGGCGCGGGGGTTGGCGCGCTGCTGAGCGGCGTCATGGGGACACCGCCGGTTCCCCGCCGCCGAAGCGGCGGAGCGGGATACACCTTGCGGAGCGCACGGGTCTCGATGGCGGGGGGCATGCAGAAAGGTAACGGCTACCCTTCATGCCTCAACTACAGAAGCAGGATCCCCCGGAACAGAAGCAGCTGCTGCCGGAGCCGCCGGCGTTGCTGAACCGTGGATTGACGATGTTGTTGAACTTGGAGCCGAAGGTGTAGCTGAGACCCACCGACATCGAATAGAAGTAGTCCGTCTTGAGCGCCTTCAACTGGAGGAGGATTTCCTGGTCGGTGGCGCCGGCCTTGGCGAGCGAGAGCTGATCCCGAACCCGCGAATAGTTGGCGTACGCGTTGAAGTTGAGCCCGCGCACGATGCGCACGCTGCAAAACCCGAAGATGGAAAAGCGATTCCTGGATACATCGTCGAGATAGCTCGAAACGGTGAGCTGACCGCTCAGCGAACCCCAGGGCTGGGTCGCTTCGAGGGATGCCGTCAGGCTCTGCATCGGCCTGGTCTCCTTGAGCCGGTTGAAGATCGTGGTGTCCTGGTAGTTGGCGTAGTTGAGGCCGAGCCCATAGAACAGCACGAACTGGCGCCGGGTGGACTCCTTGTAGGGAAAGACGTTGAACTCGATTTCGGGGGTGAGCTTGGCAAGAAGGTCGTAGTTGTCCCGCGTCGAGCGGATCAGACTGGTCTCGAACCCGACCGACCAGTGGTCGCTAAGGCTCCGGACCAGGAGCAGGTTCGAGTTGAACCGGCTGGAGGTGCTGGTGAAGACCCCTTCGTCCAGCGTATACGAGCTGTGGTTCCGGCTGCCTCCCGCCGAAATTCGGAACTTCCACGCCTCCGACACCCGGTCGGCGCGCAACGATCCGGCGAAGTTGTTCGACTTGCTCTGCGACTCGCCGGAGGCGTTCCCGTTCGCGCTCAACTGGAAGACCCAGAGATTCCAGGGATCCTTCGGCTGTGGGGCGGGAGCCGTGGCGGCGCCTTCCGGCGCCGTGAAGGTGACTCGTAAGCGCCCGGCGAGCGGCCCTCGCGCGGCATACCTCGCCAGCCCGAGCCCGATCCGCTGGCTCACTTGTCGGCGGATCTCATCGTCGGTATCGCCCTGACGGGTCGCGAACTTGATCTCGTCATCGGAGCCCTGAAAGGCCCGAAGTCCGATGTACTTGAGGTTGTATTCGTAGCCTCCGCCCCCGGTGCGCTGCGAGGTAATGAGCAGGTGCACATCGGCGTCCCGCCGATCCCGTACCCAGCTCACGTAGGTGATGTCGCGCCGGAGGTTGTCGAAATCGCAGTAGGCGTTGCAGTCAAGAAAGACCCGGAGGGCTTCGGCCGGGGGCGGCGGCCCCCCCCTGCCGCGCCAGGGCGACCGGCGCCGTGGCGGCGCACAAGAGGAGGCCCATGGCGACCGGGGCGGTCCACGTCACCTTCATCGGGGTGCTCATGACAGAGTGGTCGGCGGTGAAACCGGCTTGGGGATAAGACGTCTCCAGCCGACGAAAGGTTGCAACGGGTTAGCGGCCGGGCTGTTCTCCACCCTCGGGACCGTAGAACACCACCCAGACCACAAGGTCGTCGGTGAATTTCTCGAACTGGTGCACCACGCCGGCTGGAACGAAGAGCACGTCGCCCGGCCCGAATCGGTCGCGACGTCCTCCATTCAGAAATGTCCCCGACCCCTGCACCACGACGTAGACCTCGTCCTGCCGGTGCGGTTGCTGCGGATCGCTGCCGCGGGGCGCGTAGAGCTCTACCGAGAGGGTGCCTCGCTTGAAGAGCTCGGCGAACCGCTCCCCTTGGGGCCCGGGAAGCCGCGCGAGGCCCTTCTCGACCGTCAGACGCACGTCGTCATCCGCGAACTCTCGGCGGCCGATCCAGCGAGGGGAAGCGCATTGGTAAGGGAGGTTACCCCTGATGGCGGCGCGCGGCAACCGGTGCTATCGTGGGCGCATGGCGACTGCGTCCGACGTCCGCTGGCCGCTCCGCGAGATCATTGCCCGGCTCGAGAAGGCCGACGGGCGGCCGGCCCCATTCCGCGCCACCGATCCATTCGAGATGGTGCTTTGGGAAAGTTGCGCCTACCTGGTGGACGACGAGCGGCGCACCCGGGTCTTCGATCGGTTGAAAAAGGCGACCGGCAACGACCCAGGACGGATCGCCGCAATGAATCCCGGGGCGCTCGCCGAGGTCATCGCCGCGGATGGGGGCATGCGCCCCCCGATGCGCGCCGAGAAGCTGCAACGGGCCGCTGACATCGTGCTCGACGTGGGGCGGGAGAAGCTCCGCAAACTCTGCCACACTGATCCCGGCAGCGCGCGGCGGGTCCTCAAGAAGTTCCATGGGATCGCCGATCCCGGCGCCGACAAGATCCTGATGGTGGCGGGCGGCCTCAAGACCCTGGGGCTCGAGTCCAACGGGCTCAGGGTGCTGCGCCGGCTCGGATTCGGCCAGGACTACACCGACTATTCGAAATCCTACCGATCGGTGGCGGCGGCGGTAGAGCCGGAGCTACCCGACGACCGCGGCTGGCTGATCCGGGCCCATCTGCTGCTCCGCCGACATGGACAGACGCTTTGCAAGACCAGCGTGCCGAAGTGCGGAGAATGTCCGCTCAGCGCACGCTGTCCGAGCGCCTCCGGGACTCGGCACCTTGACTCGATGTGAGGCTCGCGGCGGGAGAGCGCCGCCGTTATTCTCCATCTCCCATTGAACCGGATCCGCGCGATGCGCTGCCGCTCTCTCCTCCTGATCCTCCTCCTCCCCGCCAGCGTATCCGCCCAGAAGAAGCGGGCCGAGTCGCCGAATCCGATCCAGAAGGAGTATCAGGCCGTCGCGGACCGGATCATCGCCGCGGCGACGGCCGACAGCGCCGCGTGGAACAAGCTCGCCGAGCTCACCGACGGATTCGGCCACCGGATCAGCGGCAGCGACGCGCTGGAGCGGGCGATCGACTGGATCCTGGCCCGGATGCAGTCGGAGGGGCTCGACAACGCCCACACCGAGCCGGTAATGGTCCCCAAATGGGTCCGGGGGCACGAGCAGGTGGAGCTGCTCCAGCCCCGCTACCTCAAGCTGGCGATGCTCGGCCTGGGCGGCAGCGTCGCGACACCGCGGGGCGGGATCGAGGCCGAAGTCCTGGTGGTGTCGAGCTTCGACGATCTCAAGGCCCACGCCGCTCAGGCGCGGGGGAAGATCGTCCTCTACGACGTGCCGTTCGTCAATTACGGCCAAACGGTGGTCTATCGCGGCATTGGCGCCAACGAGGCGTCCAAGCTCGGCGCGGTCGGGATGCTGCTCCGTTCGGTAGGTCCCTTCGGAATGCGCACCCCCCACACCGGGGCGATGCAACCGTACGACTCGACCACGCCGAGAATCGCCGCGGCGGCGATCCCGATGGAAGACGCAGCGATGCTCCACCGCATGCAGGCCCGGGGCCAAAAGGTCGTGGTCCGGATGGAGTTGGAGGCGCAGACGCTGCCCGACGCGCCATCGCGCAACGTGATGGCGGAGATCCTGGGGCGGGACAAGCCAGACGAGGTGGTGGTCTTCGGCGGGCACATCGACTCGTGGGACGTGGGCACCGGCGCGATGGACGACGGCGGCGGGATGGTGATTGCTTGGGAGGCGGTGCGGCTGCTCAAGCAGCTGGGCCTCACGCCCCGGCGCACCATTCGCGCGGTGGGATGGACCAATGAGGAAAACGGCGGGCGCGGCGGCCAGGCCTATCGCGACGCCCATCAGGCCGAGCTCGGCAAGCATATCGCGGCGATCGAATCGGACGGCGGGACCTTCAAGTTCCGCGGATTCGGGTTCTCCGGAGGGGACTCGGCCTTCGCGGTGATTCAGCAGATCTCCAAGCTCTTGAAGCCGCTGGGGGGGGATTCGGCGTTCACGGGCGGCGGCGGCTCGGACATCGCGCCGATCATGGCGGCCGGGGTGCCGGGGATGGGTCACGTGGTGGACGGCACCCGGTACTTCTGGTATCACCATACCGAGGCCGACAACGTCGACAAGATCGACCCGAAGGAGCTGGCCGAGAACGTGGCCGCGATGGCGGTGATGGCCTACGTGCTGGCCGATCTGCCCCAGGCGCTTCCCCGGGGGGGCAAGCGGGTGGGGGGACGGGAGCGCTAGGCGCGCGGCGTTCCCCTTGATTTTCTAGGGGTCGTACTCGATTTTCCCCCTAGAAACTCTAGGGAGCCTGTTCCGTGCCCATCCCCCAGACCGACGTCCTCCGCGGCACCCTCGATCTCCTGATCCTCAAGGCCCTGAGCTGGGGTCCGGCGCACGGCTATGCCGTCGCCGCGTGGATCGAGAGGGTCACCGGCGACACCCTCCGGATCGAAGAGGGCTCCCTCTACCCCGCCCTCCACCGCCTGGACGAGCGCGGGCTCATCGAGGCGGAGTGGGGGCTCTCCGGCAACAATCGCCGGGCCAAGTACTACGCCCTCACCGCCAGGGGCCGCCAGGCACTCAAGGCGGAATCGGCCATGTGGACACGATTTGCCGGTGCGGTGTTCGCCGCGCTGGAGGCTCCCGCCCACTTGAAACCGGCGAGCGCCTGATGGGCACGCGCCGAGAGCCACTCTGGCGAAGGTATCTCCGATTCTTCGGCCCCGACGTCGAGGCGGACGTGGACGAGGAGCTGGAATTCCACCTGGACATGCGGGAGCAGGAGTACCGGGCTCGCGGGCTTCCGCCCGCGGAGGCGGCGGCGGCGGCCCGCGCGCGCTTTGGCGACCCGGAGCGATTCCGCCGCACGCTCCGCAAGCAGGACGGGCGCCGGCTCCGGCGCCAGCGCTGGTCGCAGGGACTCGAGGAGTGGCAGCAGGACCTTCGCTACGCCGCCCGCATGCTCTGGCATCACCGGGGGTTTTCCGCGGCGGTCATCGCGACGCTCGCGCTCGGTATCGGAGCCACCACCTCGATCTTCAGCGCGGTGGACGCTGCGATGCTCCGGCCCTTGCCGTTTGCCGCGCCCGATCGTCTGGTCGAACTCCGCAACGTCCAGGTTCCATTTGCGCCCCGCGGGCGGGAGGAGCTCCCCGATCCGAGGCCCAACATCCGGACGGTGGCGGAGATGCGGGGGGTCTTCTCGGACATCGCGATCTACGCCGTCGGAGGGCTCAACCTCAGCGGAATCGACGCACCGCTCCGGGTCCAGGTCGGGGTGGTGACCGGCGGATTTTTCCGAACTCTCGGTGCGTCGGTTGCCAAAGGACGGGTGTTCTCGCCGGAGGAGGGACGTCCGGGCAATGACGCCGCGACCGTCATCTCTCATGGGCTGTGGCAACGACAGTTCGGGGGACAGCCGGCGGTGGGGAAGACGGTGCAGCTCAACGGTAAACCGTATTACGTCGTCGGAATCATGCCACGCGGATTCCGGTTCCCGGAGAACGTCGACCTCTGGATTCCGCTCACCACACCGATGACCTTCCAGTCGTTCGAGGCGTTTCGGGGATACATCCCTACGAC
>JBGPVQ010000085.1:0-9128 GCA_041491785.1 Gemmatimonadota bacterium
CTCCGATCGCGATGGTGGCCTGGTATGTCGGTCGCAAGGCGGGGCTGTTCACCGCGGTGCTCGCGAGCGCGCTTTGGGCGGTGGCTCACTTCGTGACGCGGCCGGACCATGCACCGGTCGGCCTCATCGCCTGGAATGCGGTAATGCAGGGGTTGCTGTTCATCTCCGCGGCACTTCTGGTGGCCCTGATCGCGCGGCAGACCCGGATGCTGCGCAATGTCTCCCGCGAAGACCCGCTCACCGGCGTCCTCAATGCCCGGGCGTTTTTCGGTGCGGTCAATCGCGCGATCGACTGGTCCCGCCGGCACGAGGGTGCCTGGAGCCTGGCCTACATCGACGCGGACAATTTCAAGGGCATCAATGACCGGCTGGGCCACCAAGTAGGGGACCGGGTCCTCCGCGCGGTGGCCGCGACGCTCCGCTCCGGTACCCGGCGGATCGACGCCGTGGCGCGGCTGGGAGGCGATGAGTTCGCAATCCTGCTCCGGGAGGCGGACGCGGGGCAGGCCAAGGCGGTGTTGGAGAAACTGGCCGGCCAGCTCCACGCCGCCATGGAGGCCGGCCAGTGGCCGGTGACCTACAGCATCGGTGGGACCACCTTCGTGGCCCCGCCCGAATCCGCCGACGTCGCGATGGCGCTCGCGGATTCCTGCATGTATGAGGTGAAGCACGGGACCAAGGCCGGGGTCCTGTTGCGGAGCTGGCCCAGTTGAGTCTTCCCGTTACTCCCCCCGGAGCGCCTCGAGCGGACTTACCCGGGTCGCCCGCCACGCCGGTGCCCAGCAGGCCACCAGCGCCACGGCCAGGAGGACGACCACGACGCCGATGAAGGTGAGGGGGTCGCGGGCGCCCACGCCGAACAGCATGCCTCCCAGGAAGCGCGAAAGGAGAAGCGCCCCCACCGTGCCGGCGGCGAGGCCTGCCGCGGTAAGCCCGAGCCCCTGACGCACCACCAGCTTGAGCAAGCCGCCCCGCGACGCGCCCAGCGCCGAACGGATTCCGATTTCCCGAGTCCGCTCGGTGACGCCCGCGGCCAGCACGCCGTAGATCCCCGCCGCGGCGAGCAGGAGTGCGACGACCGCGAACAGCTGAAAGATCACCAACGCAAATCTACGGGGCTGGGCAGTGGCGGCGAGCACATCCTCCATCGTCGCCGTGCGCAGGATCGGGAGGCTCGGGTCAATCGATCGAATCGCTGCGTGGATCGCCGGTACCAGCGTGGCCGGATCTCCCCGGGTCCGCGCGGCGAGCACCATCGCCCCGTCGGCGCCCAGCCACTGGATCTCCGGGAGGTAGATCTGCGGCGCCTGCTGCTCATCCAGGCCAGTGTGGTGGACGTCGCCCACGATCCCGACTACCGTCCGCCACCGTTCGTGGGGCCCGCCGAGCTGGACCCGCTTGCCGATCGGGTCTTCTCCGGCCCACCCGATCCGGGCAAAGGTCTCGTTGATGAGCACCACGGCCGGTGCCCCCGCCCCGTCCTGCCGGGTGAGGGTCCGCCCGCGCTTGAGAGGAATGCGCATCGCCCGCAAGTATTCGGGGGTGACGGCGTAGCGGTCCGCCGAGGGGGCCTCCTCGGGATTGGCGAGAAGTTTGCCTTCGATCTGTACCCCGTAGCGGTCGAAATTCCCGCCCAACGGCAGCATGCTCGTCCATCCCGCCTGCTCCACTCCCGGCACCGCGCTGATGGCCAGTAGCGCCCGGTCGAAGAAATCCCAGGTGGGGCCGTTGTCGTTGTAGCGCGCCCCCGTCGTTTGTACTTCCATCGTCAGCACCGATCGCGGATCGAAGCCCGGGTCAACCGCCAGCAGTCGCTCCAGGCTCCGGAGCAGGAGACCGGCACCGACCAGGAGCATGAGGGCAAGGGCGACCTCACCCGCCACGAGAATCCCCCGGGCCAATCGCCGGGAGCGCTGGCTGGTGTGCCGCCCTCCCGGACGAAGCACGGCGAACAGATCGGGCCGTGCGGTCGCGAGGGCGGGAACCAGTCCGAACAAGAGTCCGCAGCTGAGCGAGAGCGCCACCGTGAAGGCGAGGACTCGGCTATCGATGCCGATCTGGTTCAGGCGCGGAAGTCCCGGCGGAGCCAGCGCGGCGAGCCCTTTTACCCCCCACCAGGCCAGTGCCGCTCCCGCCGCGCCGCCCAGAACCGAAAGGAGCACGCTCTCGGTGAGCAGCTGTCGCATCACCCTATGGCGGCCCGCGCCGAGAGCGCCACGGATCGCGAATTCCGCCTCCCGCTGCATGCCTCGGCCCAGCAGCAGGCCGGAGACATTGGCACAGGCGATCAGCAACACGAACCCAACGGCGCCGAGGAGCGCGAGGAGGGCCGGCCGCACGTCGCGGGTGAGTGCGGTGTGGAGCGGGACGACCAGCATCCCGGGCGCTGCGTACTCGGTCGGATACTCCGCGACGAGACGCCCCGAAATCACGTCCAGCTCGCGCCGGGCCGCTTCCGGACCAACGCCGGGTTTGAGCCGGGCAATCTCTCGCAGATGGTGGCAGGTGCGGCAGGCCCAGGGCAGGGACAGCTCGTAGCCCAGCGGCGCCCAGAGCTGGGCCGTGGGAGCGAGGAGACTCTCGAAGCTCCTGGGCATGACGCCGATGACGGTGTATTGGATCCCGTCGAAAGTGACGGGGCGGCCGATCACCGTCGGGTCGCTCCCGAAGCGGCGCTGCCAGAGTCCGTGGGAAAGGATGGTGACCCGATGCTTGCCGCGGACGTTCTCCTCCGGCGTGAAATCGCGCCCGAGGATGGGGCGAACTCCCAGGATGGAAAAGAAGGCCTGGGTGACGCGCTGACCGTCGAGCCGTTCCGGATCGCCGCGCTCCTGGAGAGTCGGCTGCCACGAGCTGGTGACCGCGACGGCCTCGAACGACCTCGCCATCCTCTGGACATCGATAAACGTCGCGTAGCCGGTGCCGGCATCCTGTCCCTCCTTGTCCCGCTCCGCGACCGTGACGATTCGATCGGCGCCGGGGTAGGGAAGCGGGCGGAAGAGGATCGGATTGACGACCGAGAAGATCGCCGTGGTGGCGCCGATGCCAAGCGCCAGCGTCAGGATCGAGAGCAGGGTGAAACTCGGGCTCCGGGTGAGCTGGCGGAGGCCGTAGCGGATGTCGTTCATCAGTGCGGTCACGGGGGAGTCTCCTCGACGGCGATAGAGCGCTGGCGGATCCGGGCGGCGCCGGTGATTCCATCGCAGAACCCCGGCGACCCGAAATAGCTCGACACAGTACCGAACACTGCGGCCGTTTCCGTAGAATTCCTCGAGGTCGCCCAGCACGAATTCCCGCTGGTCCTCGGGAATCAACCAGCCGAGCCAGCGGGCGGGGCTCACGGGGCCTCCCACGCGGCATCGAGTCCGCGACTCATCTTCCGGAGCGCGGCCAGGGAACGCTGGAGTGCCCGTCGGCCGGGCGCAGTCACCTCGTAAAGCCGCTTGCGCCGGCCCCCCCGCTCCGCGGTGGGTTCGCCGAAACGGGCCGTCACCAACCCCTTCGCCTCGAGCCGGAGGAGGGTCTTGTAGACTGTCCCCAAGCTCACGGTCCGGCCGCCCCGCCGCTCAAGCTGGGCCCGCACCGTGACGCCGTACGCGTCCTGGCCCAGCCCGAGCAAGGCGAGGAGGACGAGCTGCTCGAATTCTCCCAGGTTTGTGGCCATCGACCTTATTTCAGTGACAGAGTCAGACATATAGACGACGCTGGGCCCCGAAACGTTGCAAGCGGGCCTCTCCAGGGGGCAAGTTGCGCGGCCCGAACCGGGGTCTTATCTTGTTGTGATACCTAGGGTTCGCATATTCACAAAGACGAATGTAAAGAGGCTGAGCGAGGCATGACGTACGATAAGCAGGGCGTCACGGCGAAATACCGCATGAACGCAGAAGACACCGGTTCGAGCCGGCTCCAGGTGGCCCTCCTCACCGAGCGCATCAACTCGCTCACCGATCACTTCCGCACCCACGCCAAGGATCATCACGGGCGTCGCGGGCTGCTCAAGATGGTCGGGACCCGGCGGCGGTTGCTGACGTACCTCCGAAATACCGACCTCGAGACTTACCGGGCCCTGATCCAGGAGCTCGGGCTCCGGCACTAGCCGGCCCCGGTTGCGCGCGGGCGTCCCGCTTGAGAGCGTGGGACGCCCGCTTCGCATTGGAAGCGGACAGTTCAACCAAGGCAGTTACCGTGCACAGAATCGAAACCACCTTCGCCGGCCGCCCCCTCATCATCGAGTCGGGCAAACTGGCCAAACAGGCCTCCGGCTCCGCCTCGGTCCGGTTCGGGGACACCATGGTCCTCGCCTCCGTCACCGTCTCCCCCAATGTCTCCACCTTGCCGTTTTTCCCCCTCACGGTCGAGTACAAGGAAAAGACCTACGCCGCGGGCAAGATTCCCGGCGGGTTCATCAAGCGCGAGGGCCGGCCCTCCGAAAAGGAGATCCTGGCCTGTCGGATCATCGACCGCTCCATCCGGCCGCTGTTCCCCGAAGGCTTCAAGAACGAAGTCCAGGTCTTCGTGACCGTAGTTTCCGCCGACCAGGAGAACGACGCCGACGTGATCGGCGCATTCGCCGCCGCGCTCGCGCTGGGAGTCTCCAATATCCCCTGGAACGGGCCCCTCGCCACGGTGCGGGTGGGGCGGATGGAAGGGAACTGGATCCTCAACCCGACCTTTCAGCAGCTCGAGTTTTCGAGCATCGATCTGACGGTCAGCGGGAGCGCCGATTCCATCGTGATGGTCGAGGGCGGCGCCCTCGAGGTATCCGAGGCGGACATCCTCGACGGGCTCAAGGTGGCCCACAAGGGCATCAAGGAGCTGGTCGGGTTCGGCAAGGAACTGGCCAAGAAGGCCGGCAAGCCCAAGATGGAATGGACCAAGACCGCGGTGGAGGAGGCGCTGACCGCGCGGGTCCGCGAGCTGGCCGAGAAGGAGATGGCCAAGGCCATCAATGCCAAGGACAAGGCCGCGCGGGCCGCCGGACTTTCCCAGGTCAAGAAGGACGTACTCACCCGCCTGGCGGTGGAATTCCCGGAGCGGGCCAGGGAAATCGGCCACGAGATCGAGGAGATCGAGTACCGGGTCATGCGGGCCCAGGTGCTCGACAAGGGCGAGCGGGTCGACGGCCGCGACATGGATACGATCCGGCCGATCACCATCGAGGCGGGCCTGCTTCCGCGGGCCCATGGCTCGGCGCTCTTCACCCGCGGGCAGACCCAGGCGCTGGTGGCGGTCACTCTGGGTACCAGCGATGACGAGCAGCGGATCGACTCGATCGACGTGCCCGGCGAAACCACCAAGTCGTTCATGCTGCACTACAACTTTCCGCCCTACTCGACCGGCGAGGTCAAGATGATCCGCGGCACCAGCCGCCGCGAGATCGGCCACGGCGCGTTGGCCGAGCGGGCCCTGCAGCCGCTGCTTCCGGCGTTCGACGGGTTTCCCTACACCCTGCGCATCGTCTCGGAAATTCTCGAGTCGAATGGATCGTCGTCGATGGCCTCCGTCTGCGGCGGCTCGCTTGCCCTCATGGATGCCGGCGTGCCGGTCAAGGCCGCCTGCGCCGGGGTGGCAATGGGGCTCATCAAGGAAGGCGACAAGGTCGCCATCCTGACCGACATTCTCGGCTCCGAGGACCACCTCGGCGACATGGACTTCAAGGTGGCCGGAACGGCACAGGGCATCACCTCGATCCAGATGGACATCAAGATCGAAGGCCTCGACCTCAAGATCATGGAGGAGGCGCTGGCTCGGGCCAAGCGCGGCCGGCTCCACATTCTGGGGGAGATGCAGAAAGCCCTCGCGGCACCGCGAGCCGACCTCTCGCCGCACGCGCCGAGGATTTTCACGATTCAAATCAAGCCGGACAAGATCGGCGACGTGATCGGGCCCAAGGGCAAGACCATTCGCGGCATTCAGGACGCCACCGGCGCCAAGATAAGTATCGAAGACTCCGGGGTCGTCACCATCGCGGCGGTGGGCGGCGAGGCGGGCACCAAGGCGCGCGAAATGGTCATGGCCATCGTGGCCGAGCCCGAGGTCGGCAAGATCTACGAAGGGCCGGTCAAGAGCACCACTGCGTTCGGCGCCTTTGTCGAGATCATCCCCGGGGTCGAGGGGCTGCTCCACATCAGCGAACTCCAGCACGGCCGCACCGAGAAGACCGAGGACGTCGTCAAGAAGGGCGACATCGTGAAGGTCCAGCTGCTCGAGGTGGATGAGCGGGGCCGCATGAAGCTCTCCCGGAAGGCGCTCATTCCGAAGGAGTAGCGCCGGCGTGAAGCTCACGCAGCTCGACGACGGGCTCATGCAGTCGGTCGCCCCGAACGGCCTCACGGTACTCTCCGAGATGCTTCCGGGCGTCCGGTCAGCCGCCGTCGGAATCTGGGTCCGCTCGGCCAGCGCCCACGAGGCGCGCGAGCAGATGGGCGTGGCCCATCTGCTGGAGCACCTGGTCTTCAAGGGCACCGAGCGGCGGTCCGCCAAGGAGCTCGCCGGGGAGCTCGAGATCCGCGGCGGCTCCCTCGACGCCTACACCTCCCGCGACCATACCAGCTTCCAGGCGCACGTGCTCGACGCCGACGTGCCCCTGGCGGTCGAGATCCTGACCGACCTGGTCCGGCGTCCACTCCTCCGCCCCGAGGATCTCGACCTGGAGCGGAACGTGGTTCTCGAGGAGATCAACGGGGTGTTGGATACCCCGGACGACCTGGTCTTCGAGCTGCATTCCCGGATTCTGTGGCCCGACCATCCCTACGGGTACTCGATTCTCGGCACCCCCGAAAGCGTCGGCAGGCTGGCCGCCCCGGACCTCGCGGCGGTCCACCGGGCGGGATACTATCGCGGGAATTGTGTGATTGCCGCCGCCGGCCACGTCGACCACACCCAGCTCCTGACGGTGCTGGAGCGGGAAGGCTGGTTTGAAGGGGACCTGGAAACCTCCCGGCCACCCGTGACACTGACGCCGGCCCGGCGGGGGGAGGCGCTTCGAGAAGCCCGGGAGACGGCGCAGAGCCACATCGTGCTGGGAACCGATGCCTTCGGCGCCCGCGATCCGCGGCGCTACGCCCTCGCGATCCTGACGAACCTGCTGGGCGGCGGGATGTCGAGCCGGCTCTTCCAGCGGGTCAGGGAGGAGTTGGGTCTTGCCTACGCGGTATACGCCTACCAACAGCTTTACCAGAGCGGCGGCGTGCTGGGAGTGTATGTCGGCACCCAGCCCGCGACGGCGGATGCGGCGGAGGCGGCGATCCGGACCGAGCTGGGAAGGCTCGCCCGCGAGGGCCTTCCCGCCGACGAGCTCGCCGGTGGCCAACAGCAGCTCAAGGGGCAAGTGATGTTGTCGCTCGAGAGTCCGAGTAGCCGAATGCACCGCCTGGCCGGCACCGTGCTCCATCGCGACCGCTATCGCCGGCTCGATGAGATCCTCGCCGAAATCGATGCGGTTACGGTGGATGGGGTCGCGGCGGTGGCCGCCGAATTTTACGCTCCCGAGCGGTGGAGCGTCGTGCGGTTGGGGCCGGGCTAGCGGGCCAGGGAGCTAGAGGAACTCGGCTTCCGGGCTCCCTCAACCAGGAAACCTATCGATTTGAGGTCCCCGTGATCATCGGCGTCCCGAAGGAGATCAAGACCAACGAGAATCGGATCGCTCTGGTGCCGGCGGGAAGCGAACTCTTTGTCGGACACGGCCACACCGTGCTGGTGGAGAAGGGGGCCGGGCTCGGCAGCGGCTTCACTGACGAACAGTTCGTGGCCGCAGGGGCCAAAATCCTCAACACCGCGGACGAGGTCTGGGCCACGGCGGAAATGATCATGAAGGTCAAAGAGCCGATCGCGGTCGAGTGGCCGAGGATGCGGCCGGGACAGGTGATCTACACCTATTTCCACTTTGCCGCGGCCGAAGAACTGACCAGGGCGGTCATCAAGTCGAGCGCCATCGCCATCGCCTACGAAACGGTCCAGCTGCCGAGCGGGGAGCTCCCCCTGCTGACCCCGATGTCGGAGGTTGCGGGTCGCATGGCAGTCCAGGAGGGCGCCAAGTATCTCGAGAAGGTGTACGGGGGCCGCGGGGTCCTGCTGGGCGGAGTTCCCGGCGTCGCCCCGGCCAAGGTCGTCATCATCGGGGGAGGCGTCGTCGGGATCAACTCGGCCAAGATGGCGGCCGGCCTCGGGGCCAGCGTGACCATCCTGGACATTTCTCTCGAGCGGCTCCGGTACCTGAGCGATGTCCTGGCGGCCAACGTCAAGACGATCTACTCCAACCGCTTCAACATCCTGGAAGCCATCGAACGCGCCGACCTGGTCATCGGCGCGGTGCTGCTCCCCGGCGCCAAGGCGCCGCACCTCATCACCCGGGCGGACCTCAAGCGGATGCAGCCCGGCGCGGTCATCGTTGACGTGGCGGTGGACCAGGGGGGCTGCGTCGAAACGATCCATCCGACGACCCACGAGAATCCCACCTATTTCGTGGACGGCATCCTGCACTACGCAGTGGCGAACATGCCGGGCGGCGTCCCGCGCACCTCCACCCTGGCGCTCACCAACGCCACGCTCCCCTACGGCCTGCGTCTGGCCCGGAAGGGGTGGAAGCAGGCCTGCCGGGATGATCGATCCCTGGCATTGGGCCTGAACGTGGTAGAGGGCAAGGTCGTTTATCCCGGGGTGGCGGAAGCGTTCGGGCTTCCACTGGTTGCCGTGGAGTCGGTGCTCTGACCGACGAAGCGACCCGGTCCGTGCTCGAGATCCAGATCACCCGCCTCCCCCACGGCGAGGGGCTCCCGCTCCCCACCCCGGCGACGGCGGGCAGCGCGGGCTTCGACCTGGCGAGCGCCGAGACCGGTAGGCTCGGCCCCGGCGAGCGACGTCTCTATGCTACTGGTTTCGCGGTGGGCATTCCCCGAGGTTTCGAGATCCAGATCCGCCCCCGGTCGGGGTTGGCCTTGAAGCATGGCATTACCCTGGCCAACACCCCAGCCACAATCGACAGTGACTACCGCGGCGAGCTCCAGGTGGCGTTGATCAACCTGGGTACCGAGGCGTTCGAGGTCACCCGGGGGATGCGAATCGCCCAACTGGTGGTGGCCCGGGTGGAGCCGGCAGTCTTCCGGGAGGTCGGTCACCTGCCCGCCACC
>JBGPVQ010000086.1:0-9006 GCA_041491785.1 Gemmatimonadota bacterium
CCGAGGGACAGCGCCGTTGTGGCTCCGAGCCGGCGGAGGAACCGGGCCACCGCGCGCTCCAGCCGGTCGTCACCCGCGCCAGCAGTGAGCTTGACCGCGAACGTGCTGTCGAGCCGAAAGCGGCCCTCCCGCCACGCGAGCGAGGCCGGTACCGGCATCAGGGTGTGCGGCGGAGGAGGCTGCGTCAGGACCGCGAGCGTGAGGAGTAGAAGCATGGGGAAGGAATCTAGCGCTTGCGTCGCGCCGGGCGAGTCGTGATGATTTGGACGTGCACCTGCTCCTCGCCACGCTGGTGACTTCGGTCGCCCTGAGCGGCACGAAGAGTCTCCCGCGCGATGGATCGATCCTTCGCCCCGCGGACGATGACACCATCCAGGCCGCCCGCGCGGCCTACCGCGGGTGGAAGGTCGGGCTGTTCATCCACTGGGGGGCGTATAGCGCGCTGATGGACGGCGAGTGGGTAATGAACAACCGGGGCATCACCGCCGCCGAATACGAGCGGATCCCCCCGCTGTTCAATCCGGCCGCCTTCGACCCCGCCGAATGGGTGCGCCTCGCCAAGGCGGCCGGACTCCGCTACATCACCATGACCGCCAAGCATCACGACGGGTTCGCGATGTGGAACTCGCGAGCCTCCGATTGGAACGTGGTGGATCGTACCCCGTTCGGAAAGGATGTGATCGGGCAGCTGGCCACGGTCTCGGCCCGGGAAGGGATGCCGCTGTTTCTCTACTACTCGCAGCTCGACTGGCACCACGCTGACTACTACCCGCGTGGCGGCACCGGCCGGGCGGCCGCCCGGCCGGACAGCGGGAGCTGGAACCGCTACCTGGATTTCATGGATGTTCAGCTCCGCGAGCTCCTCACCGGCTATGGACCTCTCGCGGGCGTCTGGCTCGATGGATTCTGGGACAAGCCGGAGGCCGACTGGCGGCTGGACCAGACCTATCGAATGATTCACGAACTGGCGCCCCAGGCGCTGATCGCCTCGAATCACAACGGCCCACCTCACCCCGGCGAGGACATCATCACCTTCGAACGGGCCATCGTCCCGGGAAACATTCCGGCGGGAAATGAGCTCCCGCTCGAAATCTCCGAGAAAATCAACGACACCTGGGGCTTCCGCCTCTGGGACACCGCCTACAAGAGCTCCGCCGACCTGATCCGCGGCGTGGTGAACGCGGCGGGCCGGGACGCGAATTACCTGGTCAACGTGGGCCCGATGCCCGATGGGCGGGTCCAGCCCGAATTCGTGGAGCGGCTCACCGAATTGGGCGTCTGGCTCCGAACCCACGGCGAAGCGATCTACGATACCCGCGGCGGACCGATCCCGCCGCGCCCGTGGGGAGTGACTACCCGACACGGGAACACCATCTACGTGCACGTGCTGGCCTGGAGCGATCAACTGCTCGCGCTGCCGGCGCTGCCCGCACGGATCCGCGCGGTCCGTCGGCTGCTGAGCGGGGCGCCGGTGCCCTACACCGAGTCGGCCGGAGGTGTGGTCCTGGCCCTTCCGCCCCGAGGCGCCGGCGAGGTGGACCTGATCGTGTCGATCGAGCTGGAGCCTCGGCCATGAACACCCGGGGCGCGGCGGCTGGACTCCTCGCCCTGCTGTCGGGCGCGGCTTCCGGCGGGCTCTCCGCTCAGGAGAAATACCAGCCCAGCCCCGATAATCTCGCCGCACGGCAGTGGTACCAGGACGCCAAATTCGGGATGTTCATCCACTGGGGCGCGTCCAGCTTGCTGATGGACGGGGAGTGGGTAATGGAGAACCGCAAGATCCCGATCGCGCAGTACGAGCGGATGGCGCCCTTCTTCAATCCGACGGGGTTCCATGCGGCCGAGTGGGTCGCGCTCGCGAAGACCGCCGGAATGAAATACATCGTCCTGATCAGCAAACACCACGACGGTTTCGCGCTCTGGGATTCCGCCGTGAGCGACTGGGACGTGGTCGACCGGACGCCCTGGAAGCAGGATATCGTCCGGCTGCTCTCCGACGAGGCGCGCCGGCAGGAGCTTCGCTTCTTCGTCTATTACTCGCAGCTCGACTGGCACCATACCGATTACTTCCCGCGGGGGATGACGGGGCATTCCGCCGGGCGGCCCGACTCGGGACAGTGGTCCCGATATCTCGATTACATGGACGCCCAGCTCCGCGAGCTGCTCACCGGGTACGGACCCATCGGCGGCATATGGTTCGACGGCATGTGGGACAAGCCCGACGCCGACTGGCGCCTCGAGCGGACCTACCGGATGATCCACGAGCTGCAGACGGCGACGCTGATCATCCCGAATCACCATAAGGCTCCGCTTCCCGGCGAGGACGTGCAGACCTTCGAGAAGGACCTTCCGGGGTCGAACACCGCGGGGTTCAACACCACCAGCGTGGGGGCGCTCCCGCTCGAGACCTCGGAGACGATGAACGACTCCTGGGGCTTCCGGCTCGATGATCATGCCTTCAAGAGCCCCACCACGCTGATCCGGGAGCTGGTCAACGCCGCCGGGCGGAATGCGAACTTCCTGCTCAACATCGGCCCCATGCCAAGCGGGAAGATTCAGCCCGAGTTCGTCACCAATCTCACCGCGATCGGCGCCTGGATGCAGCGGCACGGGGAGGCGATCTACGGAACTCGGGGGGGGCCGATTACACCGCGGCCGTGGGGCGTCACCACGCAGAAGGGAGACCGGGTGTACCTCCACCTGCTCGACTGGAAAGACCGGACCCTCGCGCTCCCGGCGCTCACCCGCACGGTCAAGTCGGCGCGGATGCTCGACAGCGGACTGGTGGTGACGGTGCGGCAGACGCCGGAGGGAATCACCCTCCTCCTTCCGACGAGGCCCTCCGACTCGATCGATGAGATCGTGGTCCTCGAGCTGGGGAGATAGGGTGCGGCCGACCCGGCGGGACTTCGTGCAGTCGCTGACCGCGGCGTCCGCGGGGTTCCTTGCCCGTGGGGCTTCTTCCCTGGCTTCCCGGCTCCCCGGTTCCCTGCCTCCATTCTCACCCGCTCTCCCCAGCCCGGCCCAGCTCTCCTGGCTCGACCTCGAGATCGGGATGTTCGTCCATTTCGCGCCCAATACCTGGCAGGACAAAGAGGGCGACGATCGCTCGATCCGGCCCGGGCAGCTGCCCTTCACGGCCGACCCCGTTCAGTGGGCCGATACCGCCCTCGCGCTCGGCGCGCGTTACGTAGTGCTGGTGGCCAAGCACGTCGGCGGCTTCTGCCTCTGGCAAACCACCAGCTCGGACTACTCGGTGCGGAACACCCCGTGGAAAAATGGCCAGGGAGATGTCATGGCCGAGCTCGGGGAGGCCTGCCGCGCCCGCGGGCTCCGGTTGGGGGTGTATCTCTCGCCCCGCGACGATTTCTTCGGCGCCGGCCTGGCGGGACGCTGCGCCACGCCGGAGCAGCAAGCCGTCTACAACCGGGTGGCGCGGCAGCAGCTCACCGAGCTGCTGACCCGCTATGGACCGCTGGCAGAAATCTGGTTCGACGGCAGCTCGGTGGTCCCGGTGGGAGACATCCTCACCGAGCACGCCGGCGGCGCGATGGTGTTCCAGGGTCCGCACGCCACCATCCGCTGGGTGGGAAACGAGGACGGCTTCGCGCCCGATCCGGCGTGGAACGCGCTGGCCAAGTCGGACGCCGACACCGGGATCGCCACCGCGCTGCACGGCGATCCACGGGGCGACGCCTGGATGCCGCTCGAGGTGGACGTCTCGATTCGCCGCCCCAACTGGTTCTGGAGCACCACCGATCAGAAGAACCTTCTCACGCTGCCGCAGTTGCTCGATGTGTACTACCGCTCGGTGGGCCGCGGCGCCCAACTGTTGCTCAACCTGCCTCCCGATCGAACCGGCCGGATCCCCGCGGCGGACGCCGCGCGGGTCGGGGAATTCGGCACCGAGGTACGCCACCGATTCGAGACCCCGGTGGCGGAGATGGCGGGCGAAGGCGCCGCCGTTACCCTTCCCCTGCCCGGCGGCGGACTGATCGACCACATCATCCTCGAAGAGGAGCTGCGCCGGGGCCAACGAATTCTTTCCTACCGGCTGGAGGGGCGCGCCGCCGGCCGGTGGCACGCCCTCGGCGAAGGAACTTCGGTGGGCCACAAGCGGATCCACCCCGTGCCGCCGAACCGCTACCTCGAAGTTCGCGCCAGCTTCCCCACCGCACTCGACCGCCCTCACCTGCGCCGGTTGGCCGCGTTTCGGGCCGGAGCGCCGCCTCCGGCCGGCTGGCGACAGGGTGCCGACATCTGGGCCGACGACGATGTCGGACGCTGGACCGCGGGCGCCTTCGACGTCGATCTTACTTCCAGGATCCCCGCCGCGGCGCAATACCGCCTCCGTTTTGTTCCCCGCGGCGCCGGGGCGGCCCGGATTCACTCAGCCGAGCTGCTGGTGAACGACGTGGCGCAACCGGCGCTGCTGACCGCCGACGCGGCCCGGGGTGACCTGCTGCTCCTCACCATTCCCGGCGTGGGACAGCAGATCCGGCTTCGAGGTCGGCTCGATGATTCGACCGCCGGCGTCATTCTGATGCGCCGACGCTAACTCGCCCGATCGGAGCGCTCCCGTGGCCAACGCTGAGTCCCTGGGCCCCAAAGGCATCGTCGCACGGTTCCTGCTCGCGATCCTCCTCGTCTTCGCGACGTTCAATCCCTGGGGGAAGTCCTTCTACCACTGGACAGTGCAGCCGGTCTTCGCGACCGGGGGCGGGATCGGGACCCTCGGCCCCGTTAAGGTGCTGGCGGCGTTGTTGCTCCTGGTGGCCGCGATTCTTGCCACCCTGGTCTGGCTTCTCCTAAGTCAGCACCTGCTTTCCGCGGAGAGCAGCAAGCCGATGGCAAGCCGGAGGCTCAGCGGTCAGGTGGACACTGACCAGGTGGCCTGACCGGATCCACCCGCTTGCAGGTTCCTCGACTCACGGTACCTTCCCCTTTCCCTCGTACCGGAGCCAAGCATGTCCGTCGCCAAGGTCACGGAAATCACCGCCACATCCACCAAGGGCTTCGAGGAGGCCGTGAAGGCGGGCATCAATCGGGCCGCCAAGACCCTCAAGAATGTCCGGGGGGCCTGGATCAAGGGGTTCAAGGTGGAAGTCGAGAACGGTAAGGTGCGGACCTACCGGGTGGACATGAAGGTCACCTTCGTGCTCGAGGACTGAGCGGCTCCCTCATCCGTGGTTGAGCAGCAGCGGATGGCGCCGGAGCCGCTCCCTGAGCTCACCCTCCCCAATGACGCCGCGGACCCGGTCCTCGGGACTCACCGGATCGGGGATCGCGGTGAGAATCCAGGCGTAGACCTCGTTCCAGCCGATCCGCTCTTCTTCTCGCAGCGCATCGCCCGGGAGGTGCGTCCAGCGCGCAAGAAAGCCCTCGTGAAACGCCCAGAACGATTCCCGATCGCCCAGGAAATCCCGCACCAGGCGCCGCAGCTCCTTTCCGTGGCGACTCACACCAGCGCGCTCTCCGGCGCGGTCCGGGCGGCGGCGGCCACGAACGCGGTGACTACCGGGTGGGCGCGCCCGGCCAGGGCGGCCCGCTCGGGCTGGAAGAGGGTGGCGAGGAAGAAGGGATGGCCGGCCAGCTCCACCGCGCGGATCTCACCGCGTTCATCACGGGCGCTCACCCGGAGCGGGCCGGTGGAGAGACGGTGCTCGTACTTCGGGTTGAAGCCGTAGCGGCAATGGTAAGTCTCGGCGGCCCGCTCGGCCCCGTAGGCGCCGTGCAGCCGTGACCCCGGCACGATAAAGACCTCTCCGGAGACTTCCACCAGCCCGCACGCCAGCGGCGAGATGACCGGCTCCTCCGCCGCGGGCGCGATTTCCGCATGGACGGCGGCGAGGCCCCACACATCGCGCGCGTACTCCAGCATCGCGTGCTGGAAGCCGCCGCAAGTCCCGAGGAACGGCCGCCGACGCTCTCGCGCGAACCGTATCGCGAGCAGTGCGCCGCCCTCGCTGCGGTACGGGGTGGCCGGAACAGCCCAGACGCCCTGACTCGACCCGAGCTGGCCGGTGACGCCTCCCGCCACGGTCTCAGTGCCGACCCACTCCCCCACCACCGGCACGCCCAGCTCTTGCCCCGCGAGCGCCAGCGCCAGGGGGATTGCCCGGTGCGCGGTCACCGTGAGATCCTGATCGCCCAGGAGGGCGATGCGGACCGAGGTCACGCCGCCGCCCGGGCGCCCAGCCACCGGCCGGCGCGGATCGAGAGCGGCCAGACGATGGGGCGGCGAAGGCCGGGGTCACCCCAGAGCCCGGCTAGCTCGACTTCGAGAGGTTCCACCGGATCGCTCCCGCGCGCCGCGAGGTACCGGCCCACCGCCGACCAGGTACGGATGTAACCGAGCAGCTCGGACAGATCGAGCTCGGCCGCGATTGCTAGCGGCGGGGCGGGCACCTCGTCGATCGGAATCACGTAGTTGCGATACCCCTGGTCCACGTTCACGCGCTCGAGTGGCCAGTAGGGCCCGACCACTCCCTCGTAGAAGCGGCCGATGGCGGCATCGATCTCGGGAAACGCCTGCAGCAATCCGTAGCACCAGACCGCCAGGACGCCGCCCGGCGCCATGATCCGGTCGAGCTCCTGAAAAAACCGCGGTCGATCGAGCCAGTGAAACGCCTGGGCGACTGTCACCAGCTCCACCCGCCCCGGGGCGAGGGCGCTCGCTTCAGCGGCGGCGACGAGGTAGGAGAGCGCCGGCACGCGGTCGGCCGCGCGGAGTTGGGCCCGGCTGGGGTCCGAGGCCACCACCCGGGCAAAGTGCGGCGCCAGCATGGTGGCCGCCTGGCCGTTGCCGGTGGCCGCATCCCAGGCCAGGCGGCGGGCCGGCGGCAGCGCCGCGAGCCACGCGAACAGCGCCGCCGGATACCGCGGGCGGAAGCGCGCGTAGGCGTTCGAGTCCCGGGAAAAATGATCGGGGAATGCCGCCGGTCGAGCAGACGTCGAGCCGGTCACGCGGCGCGGCGCGCCAGGAAGCGGCGAATCGCGGCCATCTTCTTCTCCAGGCCCGGCGTCGACAGCACCACCCGCTCGAGGTGGGTGAGGTAGTCCGGGTAGTCGGTGAGCACCCTCACCTCGGCAAGAAAGGGCTCGAGCTTGGCGTAGACCGCGATGTATTCGGTGTTGGCGGCGTGAAACATGTCGGCATCGATGGCGCCGAAGCTGACGAACGAGGCCGCCATCTCCCAGTAGGTCGTCAGCATCCGGTACGGCGCGCTCGCGGGCCCCACCCAGGTCGCCAGCACCTCCCGGGCACTGGTGGGGTGGAAGGTCGTGACCCACCAGTCGCGCGCCGCCCGGAGCGTCGGCTCGCGGCGTGATTCGTAGAGCTGGAGCAGGAGCTCGGCGCTCCGCTGAAGGAAGGCCGGATCGGTCATGGGAGGGGCCCGGGTGAGGGAGCGGCGCTACTGCACACGCACCGTGGCGCGATAGACTGTATCGGTCTCCACCAGCGTATAGTGGAAGACATGCACCACCATCACATCATAGCTTCCCGCGGCCAGATTCTGGAGATGCGCGCGATAGTAGTTCTGGGTCTGGAACGGCAACGGATCGCCGGAAAGGTAGGCATCCACGTCGAGGCGGAGTGATCGCGCCCCGGTGGTCTTGACCACGCCCTGCAGGAGGTAGCCGGTGGTGGGGGTCTTGAGCGCCCCGGTCACCAAGATCCCGCCCGCCTCCGCCGAGGCGACCGTCGGGAGCGTCGGGAATCCGAAGACCACCTGACCTTCGAAGGCGAGCTTCGGATTGCTCGGCGCCAGCGGTGATTCGCAGGCGGCCAGCGAGACGACTAGTACGGGAAGCAGACGGCGGACGACCGGACCCATGGGGTAAAATGGAGCGCGTCCAGCCCGGAATGCCAATCCGACGCTTGTGACCAATGGTGCAAGAAGGGGGCTACCCTTCCGCGCTCTCGTCCACGTCGGGATCCTCCAAGTGCACCCGGTGGAGGATCCGGTGGAGCACCGGGGCGAGCATCAGGGTAGTCACCGCGATCAGCACCAATCCCGCATAGAGGGCGAAGGCCGAAGCGAACAGCTTGCCGGAGTCGGTCCCGATTTCTCCCATCGGTCCCATCCCTCCCAGCAGCATCGACGCATTGAGAAAGGCGTCGATCCAGCTGAAACGGGCAAAGCAGTGATAGCCGAGCGTGCCGATCCCGAGCGAGACCGCCACGACCCCCAGGGCCGCCAGGGTATGGGTCGCCAGCCGGCGCACGAAGCGTCCGGGAGGCAGGAGCGGCTGGGAGCGGTGCTCGTACACGCGGGGTCAGAACTGGTCGGCGTGGCGGAGGAAGAACGCCACCAGCCGGAAGAACGGGCCGACGTATCCCACGACCATGGCCGCCGCGGCAATGAGGGCCGCCTGGCCTCCGGGATGCTCGCCGAAGGCGACGCCGTAGATCGCATAGCCGAGCAGAAACAACCCGAGGCATTCCGCGAACACCCGATGCCAGGCCCGCCGCCACCCCCGCTCCAGCGCTTCGACTTCACTGGCGCGCGCCTGCTCCTTGGCGCGGCGGGCCGGATCCAGCACGAGGAGGGGCGGCATCCGCGGTCTCCTCACTTCATGTTCCGGATCGCGTTCATCGCGATGTCATGCCGAGTCTTGAGGGTGTTCGATACCATCGAATACTTCACGGCCTCGGCCAGAAGCTTCTGCTGCAGCGTCTGCGCTCGTTGGGAATAGGGCACCGGGGCTGTCCGCGCTCCGGCGGCCGGCGGCCGGGCCGACTTGTTGGCCAGCGCCGCGAGGGCGGCCACCCGCTCCGCCGACTGGCGGAGCCAGGACGAGAACTTGACCGCCACCGGACGATCCGCGGCGGGCGCATCCGGCGGGGTGGGCAGCCCGCCGAGCGAGTCGAGCAGCGCCCGGACCCGGGAGACCGTCGCCACCAATTGCGGGGTGCAGCCGGAGAGGGTGCGGTTGGCGCAGCCGCTCTGCGCGCCGACCGGGGCAGCCCAAACGGCAAGGACGCTGCAGACGAGTGTCGCG
>JBGPVQ010000087.1:0-8944 GCA_041491785.1 Gemmatimonadota bacterium
GCTCGCGTGGCGGGAGGGCCGCTTTCGGCTCGACAGCACGTTCGCGGTCAAGCTCACTGCTGGCGCGGGTGACGACCGGCTGGAGCGCGCGGTGGCCCGGTTCCTCCGCCGGCTCGGAGCCACAACGGCGCTGTCCCTCGGCAAGGGCACCGGGGGTCTGTCGGTGGCGGCGCACCGACGGGGCGAGGCGGTCCAGTCTCCGGCGGAGGACGAGAGCTACGCGCTCGAGGTCACCTCCGCGGGTGTCACGCTCGACGCACCGACCACGGTGGGCGCGCTCCGCGGGCTGGAGACGTTTCTGCAGCTGGTGGACTCCGACTCCACCGGGTGGTTTCTGCCGGCCGTGCGGGTCGACGACCGCCCACGGTTTCCCTGGCGCGGGCTCCTGATCGATGTCGGGCGCCACTGGGAGCCGCCCGAGGTCATCAAGCGTCAGCTCGACGGAATGGCGTCGGTCAAGCTCAACGTGCTGCATTGGCATCTCTCCGAGGACCAGGGCTTCCGGGTCGAGAGCCGGCGCTATCCACGGCTGGCGCAGTTCGGCTCCGACGGGCTCTACTACACCCAGGCCCAGATCCGGGAAATCGTGGCCTACGCGCGGGACCGTGGCATCCGGGTGGTCCCGGAGTTCGACATGCCGGGACACTCAACCGCCTGGTTTGCCGGCTATCCACGCTACGCCAGCGCCGCGGGGCCGTTCCCGATCGAGCGGCGGTTCGGGGTCTTCGCACCGACGTTCGACCCGACCCGAGAGGAGATCTATCGCTTCCTCGAGGGATTCCTCGGCGAAATCGGCGGGCTTTTCCCCGACCGGTATTGGCACATCGGCGGCGACGAGGTCGAGGGCTCGGAGTGGCGCGACAACCCGCGCATCCGCGCCTTCATGCGTAGTCGCGGGATCTCGGACAACGCCGCGCTTCAGGCGTACTTCAACCGCCGCCTCTCCGCAATCCTAACCCGCCACGGAAAGCGCATGGTCGGCTGGGACGAAATCTTCCATCCCGATCTCCCCGCCACGACCGTGGTGCAATCGTGGCGCGGCCAGGAATCTCTGGGCCAGGGCGCCCGCCAGGGCTACAGCGGCATCCTGTCCGCGGGGTATTACCTCGACCACATGCGGACGGCCGAGTTCCATTACCTGGTGGATCCGCTCCCCGAGAACGGTGGGCTCACCCCGGCGGAGGCGGAGCGGGTGCTCGGCGGCGAGGCGTGCATGTGGGGCGAGCACGTGACCCCCGAATCGATTGACTCGCGCATCTGGCCGCGGATGGCCGCGATTGCGGAGCGGTTCTGGTCCCCCCGCGAGGTGCGGGACGTCCCCGACATGTACCGCCGCCTCGCGGTCATGCGCGGGCGGCTCGAGGCGGTCGGCCTGGGGCAGGAGGGCCACACGCCGCGGATGGCCCGCCGGCTTGCCGATGGGCATGATCCGGCCGCGCTCATCCGGCTCCTCGGGTTCACCGAGCCGGTGCGCTTCGGCGAGCGGGTCGGGCTCCAGAAGCTCACCCAGGAAACGCCTCTGGTGTTCGTGGTGGACGCGGCCCGTCCCGATCCTCCGGCGCAGTGGAATTTCCGGGCGATGGCCGCCGCTGCCCTTGGCACCGGAGCCGCGGCCACGACCGCGCGACGCGAGCTCGGCCGGAGCTTCACCGCCTGGCCCCAGCTCCAGGCGGGGATCGATTCGCTGGGCGCCCAGGTGCCGCTGGCCCGGGATGCCGCGCCCGCGGCCCGCGCGCTCGCGCGGGCCGCCGCGATCGGCGGCGAAGCGCTCGCGCAGTTGGAACGCGGCGCCGCGACGGCCGACTGGGTCAAGGCCCGGCTCTCGGCGCTCGATTCGCTCGCCCGGCCGCAGGGGCTGCTCCGGGTCACCGTCATCCCCGCGGTGCGGCAGCTGGTCGAGGGGGCCGGGAGCCGGTGACGGTCTACTTCGCGTACGGCGCGAACATGGACCCGATCCATATGGCGGAACGGTGCCCCGCGGCGGCGCGATTGGGCCTGGCGGCACTGCCGGGACACCGCTTTGCCATTGCGGCGGGCGGCTACGGCATGACGCGGCGCGTGCCCGGCAGCACGGTGCACGGAGTGCTCTGGCGGCTCACTCCGGCGGACGAGGCGGCCCTGGACGAGTTCGAGGGGGTCGCGGCGGGTTTCTATCGAAAGACCGACGCCACGGTCCGGGACCCGAGCGGTACCCCGGTTTCGGCGATGGTCTACGTTCCCGCGGACTCGGCTCCGGGGCGTCCCGCTCCCGGCTACCTCGAACGCATCGTCGAGGTGGCAACGGCGCTCGGCTTTCCCGCCGAGTACGTAGCGGCGTTGGAGGCCCAGCTCGCTCCGGACGTGACCGCCCGCCCGGAATAAGGAGAGCTCATGCCATCGATCGCCAAGCCGAAGCACCCGAAGTACAGCGTCCACCCCGGCGTGTCGATGGTGGAGAACTGGGTCGCCACCCTCAGGGCCAAGACGGGCAAATCGCTGGACGAATGGATTGCCCTCGGAAAGAAGCAGGGACCGAAGGACGCCCAGGCGCTTCGGGAGTGGTTCAAGACCGAGCACGGACTCGGCACCAACTCGGCGTGGTGGATGGCCGATCGGGTCCTCGGGCTCGCCACCGGGGAGGAGGACCGTCCGGAGGGTTACCTCAAGAAGGCCGTCGAGTATGTGGACGGGATGTACCAGGGAGGTAAGGCGGGGCTCCGCCCGCTGCACGACGCGCTGATCGAGCTCGGCCTCTCCATGGGCAAGGATGTGCGGACCTGTCCCTGTGCCACGATGGTCCCCCTCTACCGAAATCACGTCTTCGCCCAGATCAAGCCGTCGACCCGGACTCGCATCGACCTTGGCTTCGCCCTCGGCAGCCTGAAGCCGACCGGGCGGCTGATCGACACCGGCGGGTTCGCCAAGAAGGACCGGATCACCCACCGGATGGAGATCACCTCCCTCGGGGACATCGACGCCGAAGTCAAGAAATGGCTCCGGGCCGCCTATGACCGGGACGCGAAGTAGGTCCCCTGGCTCCGCGCTGAGGTAGATTTGGGAGCCCCATTCCCGATGGATCGGCTCCCATGGATCGCAGAAATTTCCTGCAGAGTGCCCTGACGGTTGGCACGATATCCCGACTGGCGCCCGAGTCCCCCAGCCGGCCAACGAGCCTGCCGCTCAGCCCCCGCTATCGGCCGCCGCCCTTCGAGCTGGACGAGGCGACCGTGGCGCAGCTCCAGGAGGGCATGACCTCGGGGCGGCTCACGGCGCGCGGCATCGCCGAGCAGTACCTGGCGCGCATCGAGGCCCTGGACAAGCGCGGCCCTGCGATCAACGCCGTCATCGAGCTCAACCCCGACGCGCTCGCGATCGCCGATCAACTCGATGCCGAGCGCAAGGCCAAGGGTTCGCGGGGGCCGCTGCACGGGATTCCGGTACTGGTCAAGGACAATCTCGACAGCGGCGACAAGATGGCCACCACCGCGGGGTCGCTTGCCCTGGCGGGGAGCTCGGCGCCGCTGGATTCCACGGTCGTGGCCAATCTCCGGAGGGCGGGCGCCGTCCTCCTGGGCAAGACCAATCTTTCCGAGTGGGCCAACTTCCGTTCGACCAGCTCCACCAGCGGATGGAGTGGGCGGGGTGGGCTTACGCGAAACCCCTACGTCCTCGACCGGAACGCCTGCGGCTCCTCGTCGGGCTCCGGTGCCGCGGCGGCGGCGAATTTCGCCGCGATCACCATCGGGACCGAAACCGACGGCTCTATTACCTGTCCTTCCTCGATCTCGGCGCTGGTGGGGATCAAGCCGACGGTCGGCCTGGTGAGCCGGGCGGGAATCATTCCGATCTCGGCCACCCAGGATACCGCCGGGCCGATGTGCCGGACGGTGGCGGATGCGGCGGCGGTGTTGATGGCCATCCAGGGCTACGACGTCCGGGATCCCGCGACCCGGCCGATGCGGACGAAAGTCGTGCGGGACTACCTCGCCGCGCTCCAGCCCGACGCGCTCAAGGGCGCCCGGATCGGCGTGGCGCGAAAGGGCTTCGGCCTTCCGGCGAATGTGGAGCCGGTGCTCTCCGAGGCGATCGCGGCGCTCAAGGGCCTGGGCGCGGTCATCGTGGATCCCACCGACATCGGGCGGCTCAACAAGATCGGCGACGCGGAGACCGTCGTGCTGGATTTCGAATTCAAGGTGGGGATCGCGGCCTACCTCGAGTCGCGCGGGGCGACGACGAAGCTGAAGACCCTCGCTGACCTCATCGCGTTCAACCAGGCGAATCGGGAAAAGGAGATGCCCTGGTTCGGGCAGGAAATCTTTGAACGGGCGGTCAAACGCGGGCCGCTCACCCACCCCGACTACCGGAAGGCGCTGGCGGTCTGCCGCCACCTTTCCCGGGCCGACGGAATCGACGCGGTAATGACGAAGCACCGTCTCGACGCGCTAATCTCGCTCACCGCGGGACCTACGTGGCCCACCGATCTGGTCAACGGCGACCGCTTCACCGGAGGCGCCACCACGCCGGCGGCGGTGGCCGGGTATCCGCATGTGACCGTGCCCGCGGGCGGGCTGCACGGCCTTCCAGTAGGGCTTTCCTTCTACGGGCGGGCGTGGACCGAGGGGCGGCTCATCGGATACGCCTACGGGTTCGAACAGGAGACGAAACACCGGAAGCCCCCGCAGTTCCTGGCGACCCTCTGAATCGGTGCGGAACCGCGCGGTTGGATTCCTGGTCGCCGGCGCGGCTTGGGGGGCGCCGGAGGCCATGCCCTGGAGCGCATCGGAGAAACGATCGTGGGCGATCTCCTCTTCCTCTTCCCGATCGCCTATCTCACCCATACGATTCTCGGTCTTGAGCCGGGGACGCTGACCGGCTGGCGGCGGTAGCACCGTGCCGGACCGGCCCCGCTCAATCCTTCTCCTGGAGGTGTTCCGATGCGCCGATTCCCGACGCTGGTGGCGATGGTTGGCATTCTCGCGGGGGGCGCGCCAGCGCTTGCCGCCCAGGCCGAGCCGACCCCCCTGCGCATCGCGGCCAGCAGCTTTGCCTCGGTCGAGGTGCATCTCAACGCCCGGCGGATCGGCAACCGATGGTACGAAGAGGACGCGAGTCTCTCGGGACCGGCGCGCATCGCGATCACCTACGGTCAGCCGCACGCGCGGGGCCGCAAGGTCGAAGGGGGACTGGTGCCGCTCGATTCGGTATGGCGATTCGGGGCCAACCAAGCCACGACCCTGCACACGGACGTGGATCTGACGGTTGGAAATCTCGCCCTCCCTCGCGGCGACTACACCCTCTTCGTGCTCTACAGCCGGGCCGGATGGCAAATGGTGGTCAATGGGGGCACCGGCCAATGGGGCACCGACTACGATGCGTCCCGGGACGTGGGCCGGGTGCCGCTCACCAGCCGGACTCTGGCCGAGCCCGAAGAATCGCTCAGCATCTATCTGATTCCCGATGCCACGCAGCCGGCGACGGGATACGCTGATCTGGGAGGGACGCTTCGGATCAAATGGGGTGTCACCGATCTGCAGACATCGTGGCGGGTTCAGCGCTAGAAGGCCAACTGGTTTCGGCGCGGCTAGATTCTTCAGTCATGCGCAAGTCTCGCTGGTTCTGGCCCGTCGCTGCCACGCTGGTGCTGGCCGACTGCTCCACCAAGGAGCTGGTCGTTTTCGAGCTCACCGGCAATCCCGGCCCCCACACCGTGATTGGGGACTGGATTCGCGTCACCCTGGCGTACAACACCGGGGCCGGGATGAACCTCTCGCTGGGCGCGGGGTCCCGGATCGGGTTCAGCATCATCGCTGTCGCCGCGCTG
Source organism: Gemmatimonadota bacterium (assembly GCA_041491785.1). Lineage (GTDB taxonomy): Bacteria > Gemmatimonadota > Gemmatimonadetes > Gemmatimonadales > GWC2-71-9 > JABFSM01. Next base: position 5,801 of record JBGPVQ010000087.1, read on the forward strand.
GGTCTCCTGTTTCACCTCTACCGCCGCACCGATCCCGGCGCCACACTCCGGGCCGGAGCACTCGCGCTGGTCGCGGGCGGTGCCCTGGGCAACCTGCTCGACCGGCTCCGCTCGTCGCGCGGCGTGGTGGATTTCATCGACATCGGCGTCGGTAATGCCCGATTCTGGACCTTCAATCTGGCGGACTTGGGAGTCACCATCGGGGCGGTCCTGCTGGCGATTGTGCTGTGGCGCGAGGATGGGAGCAGCCGTGAGCCGGCGTGAGGGGCGCCGAATGAGTGCGCGCCGGCTCGGTGCCCTGGCGGCGATCTGCCTGATCCCGTGCGCCACCGCGGCGCAGGGGGCCGCCTTCGGCCGGCTTTCCCGCGCCGGAGTGGTGCGCGCACAGGCAGTCGTGGATTCGGTGTTTCTCGACCGAAAAGCGCCGGAGGGTACCATCGAAGGCGGTGACTGGGCGTCGTATCTCATGGCGCGGCTGGGCGCTCCGCTCCCCGACAGCATAAACTTCCTGGTCGCGGTGGACAACGAGCATATCACTCTCTCGGGCCGGATCCAGGACTTGCCGCCGGCGGCCCGCGCGATGATCGGTCCGCTCGCCGCTCTGCTGGACTCGAGCACGGTGCTGGCTGCCGAGGTGGTGCTCGCCCCGGCGATGAAGGGACTGGCGCACTTCCGGCTCCGCGCCGTGAGCGTGGGAAACATCCCGGTGCCCGAGCTGCTGCTCCAATCGATGCTGCTCAATGTGGGCGACCGCTATCCCGCACTCACCAAGTCGGGGCGGGATCTTTTTGTGGAAATTCCACCCGACGGCAGGCTGACACTCGCCGCCGGGGCGGTGCGCCTGGCAGCACCACCCCCCACGACTCCTCCCTGAAGCCACCGGAGGTCCGCATGGCCGCGGCACGGTACACCCCGAGCATCTCCGATGAAGCGGTCGCCGCAAAGACCGGCTGCACCTGGGTGCGATGGTTCAAGGCGCTCGATTTTGCGGGGGCGCGAGGGCTCGACCACAAGGGCATCGTCGCCATTCTCTCGACCAAGTTCCGGGTCGGTCCATGGTGGCGCCAGATGATCACAGTGGAGTACGAGCGCTCCCGCGGCAAGCGCCAGGTGCATCAACAGCCGGGCGGATTCACCGTCAACATTTCCCGGACCATGGCCGCCCCGGCGGGCCGGTTGTTCGACGCCTGGAAGCACCCCGCGACCCGGCGGCGCTGGCTCGGGGGAGGATCGCTCACGATCCGGGCCGCCACCCGGCCCAAGTCGCTCAGGATCACCTGGCGGGGCGCCACCAACGTGGATGTGGGCATTGCCGCACGGGGCCGCGGCAAGAGCCAGGTGGCGGTGGAACACAGCAAGCTCGCGGACCGGGCGGCCGTGGAGCGGGCCCGGGCGTTCTGGAAGAAGCGGCTCAGCAACCTGGAAGCGATGGTGACAGGATGACGGATCTGCAATACCCGATCGGCAAGTACGCTCCGCCGCCCGAGCTTTCGGCCGCACAACGCGACGCGTGGATCGCGGAGCTGGTGGACGCGCCGGCGCGGCTCCGCACCGCCGTGCATGGGCTTAGCGAGAGCCAGTTCGATACGCCGTATCGCCCCGGAGGATGGACCGTGCGTCAGGTGGCCCACCACCTTCCGGACAGCCATCTCAACGCCTACGTCCGGTTCAAGCTGGCCCTCACCGAAGAGAACCCCACGATCAAGCCGTACCAAGAGGCGCGCTGGGCGGAGATGGCGGATACCGCCGGAACGCAAGTGGGCGTTTCGCTCATGATGCTCGAAGCGCTGCACCGGCGCTGGGTCGTGCTGCTCCGCGCCATGAAGGAGGAAGACTGGTCGAGGACGTTCTTCCATCCCGAATCGAAGAAGACGCTTCGTCTCGATTGGGTCCTCGGCATGTACGCCTGGCACGGGCGCCACCACGTGGCGCACATCACCTCGCTCCGCGAACGCAACGGCTGGCTGTAGAATGACCCGGGCAGCGGCTCGCCGGACCCTGGTCGCGGCCGGCCTGGTGCTGCTGGCGGGGCTTCTCCTGGCACCCTCCCTCCCCACCGGGACGCTCCCCACGGTCTCGGTGGTCTGGCTCTTCGCGCTGGCCGCCCTCGCGCGGGGGGCATACTTGGTTCTGCACCATTGGATGCGCCGGGGACCGGCGCTCGCGCTCTCGCTGCTGGGGCTCGCTTCACCGGTGCTGCTCACCTCGGTGACGACGTCGCCCAGAGTCGCGATTCATTTGCCCTGTCATCGCAACTGGGTGTGGATGCCCACCTGGCTCCTGCGGTCGAGTCCGATGGGCTCGACGGTGTTCCGCGTCGGCGGCCGCCCGGTCAAGATCTGCTACGGGCGTCCGGCCGCCCGGGGGCGCGTCATGCTCGGTGGGCCGAGGGCGCCGTTTGGGCGGCTCTGGCGGACCGGCGCCAACGAACCGACGACCATCATCTCCGCCGCTCCGCTCGAGGTCGCGGGAGTGGTCATCCCGCCGGGCCGCCACACGCTCTACACCGTTCCGGGTCCCGAGACCTGGGAGATCATTCTCAATGGTGCCACGTCGCAGTGGGGGATCGAGTCGGAGTACACGCCCGAGATCAGGCGCGAGGAGCTGGGCCGCGGCATCGTGCGTAGCGAAATCGGCGGCGGGTACGTCGAGCGCCTGACCCTCACGGCCGATCCGCGTCCGGACGGCACCGCCGATCTTGTGCTCAGGTGGGAGTCTACCAGGGTTCGAATCCGGTTTCGCTCCGTCTCGCGCTGAGCGAGGAGTTCTCGCGCTCTGCCGGGTGCGGCGGCCGCGGTATCGCGATCGCGTCACGCCCGCTGTGGCACCGAATTGAGCCGCCGTCCGGCGGGCGTCCCGGGTGTCACGAATCCGACGTCCTCTCGATCCTGCCCAAACAGTTGCGGCGCAACGCCGAAGCCCCCCCACCCGGTGACCGAAAAGAAGTATCTCCATGTACTCCTATCAAGAAGTAAGACATCATGCCGATCGATGCATACGATACCACATGGTGTTGGGTCATGTAAGTTCAAGCTGGATCGATAAATGCAGCATATTATCGAAACATTAACCAATTCGACCGGCCTGCTCACTCTCAGGTCGGCCGGATGGTGTCTATCTACGAGAGGGACCGCGTGCTCGACC
>JBGPVQ010000088.1:0-8925 GCA_041491785.1 Gemmatimonadota bacterium
ACCCCATGACCTACCGCTTCAAGCTTTCCCGCCGGCTCGCCGTCACCCACCGAGCCCTCGGGGTGCTGGGCCTCGTGATCTGGGCAGGATGCGGTCAACCTGACAGTACCGATTTCCTCGCTCCTCCACCGAACGTCATCACCAGTCTGGCCATCGCACCGAAGTCGGCTTCAGGAGCGCCGGGGGATGTCCTGCAGTTCACTCCGACCGGCCAGTCCCGCTCCGGTCCGGTGGACGTCACGGGGAAGGTCAATTGGAGCACCGGGGACGGCGCGACGGTGGCGGAAGACGGCCGCTTTACCGCTCTGATCCCAGGGACCTTCGTGGTCTGGGCCCGTCACAAGGAGAACGCCGCCCTCAGCGACAGTGCGGTCGTGACCGTGGAGGAGCGCCTGACGGTGGCCGCGGTGGTCATCGCGCCCAAGACGGTGTCCCTGCTTCCCGGTGAAGCGATCGGCTTCCGGGCCCAGGCGTTCATGTCGAATGGCCGGTCCACGACGGAGGGGCTGATTTTCAGCGCCCCGCAGGGCGGCCTGGTCACCGCCGACGGGGTCTTCCACGCTCCGGCAGCCGCCGGTGGCCCCCTCATGGTGATCGTGCAGTCGGGCGAGATGAGCGACACCGCGCTGGTCAGCGTGACCGCGGCCCCGCCGCTTCTCGATCAATTCTTCCTGAATCCCGGAGACGTGTCCGTCGAGCCGGATTCGCAGCGGGTGTTCACCGTCGTCGCGCTCTGGAGCGACGGGAGCACCACTCCCCCCGCCGTGAGTCTCAGCTCGACCGGCGGCACGATCACCTCCACCGGCCTATACACCGCGGGGTCGACTCCGGGAGATTACTTCGTCTACGCGTGGCAGAACGGCGGAGGCCGGAGGGACTCGGCGCGGGTGCACATACCCGCGCCGACCATCACCCGGATTACGCTCTCGCCCAAGACCGCGAGCCTGCTCCCCGGCGCGCGGCTGACGTATCAGGCCGCAGCGACGATGAGCAACGGGAGCGTTCGACCGGTCGGCGTGGCCTACAACGCCACCGGCGGCTCCATGACCACCAGCGGCATTTACACGGCGGGAGCCTCGCTGGGGGATTACCAGGTGGTCGCCAACGTGCCCGGTGTGTCGGCGGCGGACACCGCCAGGGTCCACATCGGAGATCCGGGCGCACCACCGCAGACGGTCGCCATCCTTCCCAGAATCGTCTCGACCCCGGCCGGGATCCCGGTGCAGTTTAGCGCCACCGGCACCTGGCCGGGCGGTGCGCAGGCCTCGCCGAACGTTGCTTTCACTTCCAGCGGCGGGACGATCACTCAAGCCGGCCTCTTCATCGGGATGACCGCGGGGGGCTACCGAGTGATGGCCACCACTCCGGACGGGACCGTAAGCGACACCGCCACCGTTACCGTGACGGCCGGGACGCTCACCGGGGTGGTCCTCGCGCCCGGAACGGCCACGGTCGTGACCGGCGGCAGCACGGCATTCTCGGTGACGGGCGTGTGGTCGGATGGCAGTTCGGGCGCACCCACGGTGGTCTACAGCGCGTCCGGCGGGTCGATCGCCCCAACCGGTGTGTTCACCGCCGGCGCCACGACGGGCACATTTCAAGTTATTGCCAGGACGACCGACAATCGCTTTGCGGATACCAGCCTGGTGACCGTCACGGCAGTGCCGGCGGTGTTGCTGAAGGTGATTCTCTATCCCGACACCGTTTCCCTCAACCCCGGGGGCACCAAGCAGTTCGCCGTGGGGGCCCAGTGGAGCGCTGGCGGGTCCGGGGCGCCTCCGGTAACATATTCGGCGCAGGGCGGCAGCATTACGGCACAGGGGCTCTACTCGGCCGGCCCGAACCTGGGAACCTTCCGGGTCATCGCGACGGCGGCGAACGGCATGGCCGACACCTCCAAGGTGACCATTCTTCCGGCCACCGTAAGCCGAGTGGTCCTGACCCCGCCATCCGCAGCGGTGCAGACCGGCGGCACGGTGCAGTTCACGGCCACTCCAACCTGGAGCGACGGGGTCAGTCGGCCAGCCCCGATTACTTTCACCGCAACCGGTGGCACCATTACCTCCACAGGCCAATACACTGCAGGCAGCGTGCTCGGTTCCTTCCTGGTGATCGCGGCGTGCAGCTGCGGTCCGGCTGATACGTCGGCGGTGCAGGTCTCGAACGCCCCGCCACCCGCCAGTACCGGTTCGATGGCGGTGACGGTGTCGGGCCTCCCGTCGGGGACCAACGCGCAGATTTCCGTCTCAGGACCCAACAGCTACGTCCGGGCGGTGGTTGCGACGACGACGCTCAGCGCTCTCACCAACGGTTCCTACACCCTCAACGCGGGACTCGTCACCTCGGGCATCGATGTCTACACTCCGGCGCCGATCTCGCTCACCGTCAATGTGGCCTCCAGTCCGCAGGCGACGGCGTCGGTCACCTACACCAAGAACCCCCCGGGACCTCCGCCCGGTCCGACCGCGGCGCATCCGCGCCTCATCCTGGACGCGGCCGCCCTTGCGGCGCTTCGGCAGAAGGCGGCGACCAACGAGGGAAGCTGGACTCGGCTCAAGGCCACCTGTGACGCGTATCTGACCATGCCGTCGCAATACCCCGACGGCAACGCCTACGCAGGGCTCGGGTCGGGTTATTACGGAGATAACTACCGTCATGCCGTGGCGAACCTGGGCCTGTGCTACTTGGGGCTCAAGGTGTCGAATCCGGGGCTTGCGGCCCAATACGGAGCCAAGGGTGCCGAGCTGCTTGACAGAATCACGGCCCCCGCCCACGCGGCCAACCCGCTCGCCGACTCCGGATACGGGATTCGTTTCTACGGGGTTGCGATGGCGTTGGGCTACGATTGGCTCTATGACGCGCTCTCGAGCCCGCTTCGCACCCAGGTCTATGGAGAGATCAACCGGTGGGTGACGGCCTTCCAGGCCGGCGGGTACGCTCGGACCGAGCCAACCGACAACTACTTCGTCGGGTACTACGCCGCCCAGGCGCTCGGGTCCCTGGCGACCGAAGGCGACAATCCGCTGGCCCCGACCTTCTGGAACGACTGGCTAACCCGTCTGCACCGCCAACTGGTGGTTCCGCAGTTTGCCCAGGACGTGCGGGGCGGGGGGTGGCCGGAAGGCTGGAGCTACGGGACGCTGTCGGTCGAGAACTACCTGCTCGGTGTCATGGCGGCGAAGACCGCCAAGGGACTGGACTTGGTAGCCGATGGGTTCGCGATGCCGGTCGAGCAGGCCGGGCATCTAATCGGACTCTCCTGGCCGGGCGGGGCAAGCCTCGACGACCGGGGACAGATGCAGGACGCCTCCAATCCGTCGGCGACTCGTCCGACCCTCTTCACGATGTTGCCGTACGCCCAGCGGATGTTCAACTCCGCCTACGCGGGAACGGCGCAGAGCTTCAGCACTCAGGTCCGGCAGCTGAATCAGAGCACCTGGCCCACCGAGGAGTGGCAGGACGCACTCTTCTGGCAGGCGGCGGCGCCCTTGGTGGATTTCCGGACGCTTCCGCTCTCCTATACCGCGCCGGGTCTGGGCACCGCCGCGGTGCGGTCCGATTGGTCGAATTCCGCGGTCTGGGCCTCATTCGTCTCCGGCCCGTATGTCGGTCCGCCCGGACATCCGTCCTTCGACAAGGGCTCTCTCACGATTCTCAAGGGCACCTACGGCCTCCTGGTGAATCCTCACGGCTGGTTCCTCCGTGCGGCGCCGGATGCGGGTCCCAAGCCGTCGATCGACGTGTGGACGCTCCTGTACAATGATGACCATGGCCCCGGCAATCCGCGCCAAGACTACAATCTGTTTTTGAACGGGACAGCGGGCCAATGGTCCAACGGCCCCGGGCAGACCCAGACCAGCCTCAGCAACTGGGAGGACGCCGGCGCCTATGCCCGATTCCGCGGGTCACGCATTGAGGGCATGTACCTCTCCGGCGCCCAGATCAGCAATTGGACCCGCGACGTGGTCTTTCTCCGCCCCAATCGATTCGTGGTCTACGACCGCACACATGTGAATGTGGACGCCGATCAGCGTATGCACTTCCACCTCGGGCGGGGTGCGGTGGCAGTGGGCCCCGGGCGATGGGATGTTACTGCCAGCGGCCTCGGCTTCGTCGGTTCGATGATCACGCTGCTTCCAGTGAGTGCCCGGACCAACCTGGTTGATGTCTTCAGCGTGGGCAAAGTCTACCGGGTGGAGATTCGCCCACCCCTCGGCGGCCCACTCGCCCAGCGCTGGCTCCAGATTTTCGACGCCGGCTCCAGCGCCGGGGCGGTGGCCCAAGCTATCGCACTCACAACCCAAAATGGTGCGATTCAGTCGGGGAACATGCTGGGTACTCTGCTCGACAGTGGCGCGTCCACCGAGGTGATCCTGTTCGGTCAGAGCATCGCGCCGACCGTCGAGGCCGCGCCGATTCAGTATCAGGTTCCGGCGAAGCAGTCACGCCATGTGGTGGAGGACCTGCAACCCAACGGGACTTACACCGTCACCGTCACCCCGGCCGGTGCGAACCAGACGATCAGGATCACGACGGGCGGGAGTCTCCAGGCCACGGCCAACGGGACGCTGCACTTCCAGGTGACCGCCGGTGGCGCGGTCTCCCCCGGAACCTGATCTCGGCCGCAATCATCCCAGGGCGGCCCGGTGTGAGCCGGGCCGCTTTTTCATTGGGGGCCGCCCCCGAGGCCCACTCTGCCTGCCCCCCTATGGCACAGAAGGTGCTCCACGTATCTTCATTGGGGACTTGGACTTTGACCCCAGTGGAGTGACCGCGTGGGGCTTCGCGTCCTGCATATGACGTTGTCGTTCAGCCGAGGAGGCCGACGGGAAGCCATCGTCCGGCTCGCCGAGGCCCTGCGCCGCCTGGACGTCATTTGCGATGTGTGCAGCCTGACCCCATTCGATGAGGAGTGCCAGCCCGCGCGGGCCGCGTTCGAGCATTCGGACGCGGTGCGGAAACGGGGCCTCTGGGATCTGGGCGCGCTGGCGCGCCTCCGGGTGCTCTGCCACGAATGGCGTCCGGATGTGGTGCACGTGCACGACGCCCCCAGTCAGTTTCTGGCCGCTGCTCTGCGGGTGACCTCGGTGAACACCCCTCCGATCGTCATGACGTTTCACCGTTCACTTGGCCTGGAGACCGAACGGAGACGGGACCGGATCCGCAATGCGGTCTCCCTGACAAAGGTGACGGCCATTGTCACCGGCTCGGCGGAACGTCAGATGTATTTTCGACGCATGACGGGAGTGCCGAGCGCAAAAGTGGTCCGCATTCCATTCGGCGTGGACGTCTCAAAGTTCACCCCCAATCCGGCGATGGGAGCGGCACGGCGCGCGGAGCTCAAGATCTCGCCGGATGCGTTCGTGTGCGGAACGGTGGGTCATTTCGGACCCGAGAAGGGCGTCGATGTGGCCCTGAGGGGTTTCGGCGAGTTGGTGCGGTCGGCTGGTGGCCGGCAGACCCACCTCATTGTCATGGGCGATGGCCCGTCCGAACGGAAGGGGCAGCTGGAACGCATCGCCGATGAGGTGGCTCCGGGCCAGGTCAGTTTCGTCGGATTTCGGCCCGACTTGGAGCACTGGTACCCCGCGTGTGACGTACTGATCCACGCGCCGCGGCTCGAGGCGTTCGGCCTTGCCGTCGCGGAAGCGATGGCGTGCGGGGTTCCCGTGGTGGGCTCCGCGGTGGGTGGGGTCCTCGATCTCGTCCGGGACGGGGTGAACGGACTCCTGGTTCCCAGCGAGGCGCCGGACCGCATCGGCGTCGAGCTGCTTCAGCTGATGAACGATCCGCCTCTGCGCTGCCGCCTTGCCGAGGCCGCCCTCCGGATGGCCCGTGCCGGCTTGGCGGTCGAGCTCTACGCGGCGCGTTACCTCGCGCTCTACCAAGGCCTGCTCACCAAGCGCGTCCAGTCTCCCGAATTCCCGGCACCCTCGGAGCTCCCGACATGAGTCAGCCCATGGATGACCCGGTTACCATCGTCGTAGTACCCAGGGACCGGTTCAGCAGCGTCGTCGCCTGCATCGAGGCGATCGTCCGCTACACTGAGCCCCCCTACCGGCTCGCGGTGCTCGATTTCGGATATTCGCGTGCCGATCTCGAGTCGGTAAAGCGCGCGGCGGCGAAGGTGCCCTGCGAGATCGTCCCCACCGGGCGGGTGATTCCGATGGTGGGGTTCGCGGCGTACCTCCCGCGCATTACGACACGCTATGTGGCATGGGTCGATAACGATACGTATGTGATGGAAGGGTGGCTTCGCCCGCTGCTCGCGCGCGCCGCCTCGGGGGCGCGGGTCCTCCTGCCGGTGACCTTCGAGCGAGAGGGACTGGACGTCGATGCGCGGCGCTTGGTGATGCGGAATCACGTTTCCCACACCGAGCTTCGGAAAGTGATGGTGAATGGCTCGACCTACGTCTTCGACCACAAACCCTACCGGCGCGCGGCCCCCGAAGAGCTGCCGCAGGAGCCCCATGTGGTCGACTTCTTCGAGCTGCACGCCTTCCTCGCCGAGACCGCCGTGCTCCGCCAACTCGAGTATCCGCCGATGGTGGTGCGCGAACACATCGACCTGGGACTACAACTGCACCGGCTGAGAATTCCGATTTGGGGGGAGCCCACGTCCCATGTCCTGTTCGACAACATCCACGAACGGCCCACCTGGCAGGACCTGCGCTTCTTCTTCTTCCGATGGCAGGACCGGTTCATCGACCAGTCGCACCGGCTCTTCAAGGAGCGCTGGGGATCCCAGTTCTACAACGAGCGCTTCATGCGGAACTGGGCTTTTCGCCGAAAGGTTTTCAGTGGGTGCCGCTTTCTCGGCGTCCCCAATCGAATCGCCGACCTGGCCTCGCGCGTCCTCGTCAAGGTGTTTCGCACGGCGACTCCGCCGCAGCTGCGGGGGGACCCGCTGAAGCAATCGGACCGGGTGCTGACGCCGCTCGTCCCCGGCGGGAAATCCGCCGCGTGACCGGGGCCTTGAGTTCCGGTGGGAGCACCGGGTGACCGGCGACACTCGTATCGATGTGGTCCACCTGGTGTCCTCCGTTCACATCGGCGGGCAGGAGATGGTCATTCTCAACCTTGCCCGGTTCGCGGACCGCACCCGGTTTCGAAGCCGGGTGCTCTGCCTCCATGAGCTCGGCGAACTCGAGTCCCGCTTCAGGGACGTCGGGGTTGAAGTCGAGGTGCTCTCCTCGCCGTCCGGCGGGGCCCGTGTCGCGCTGGGGCAGCTGGTACGCCGATTGCGGCATCTCCGGCCCTCGGTGCTGCATACCCACAATCCGGCACCGCTTCGAGTGGGCGCCGCGGCCAGAATCTTGGCCCGGGTGCCGGTGCTGGTACACTCGAAGCACGGCCGGAACTACGTGGCCGGCGAACACCTTCCGTCGGTGTTAACCCGCCTGGCCAGCCAGGTGAGCGACATGGTCGTCGCGGTGTCGAACGATGCGGCGGATTTCGCCCGACTCTACGACTCCGTCCGGGAGCACCACCTCCGGGTGATCCACAACGGGATCGACGTCGCGGCGTTCGAGAGTGCACCGCGCCCCCGGGGGAATGACCCGCCGCGCGGCATTTGTGTGGCCCGCTTGAATACGGTGAAGGACATTCCGACCCTGATCGAGGCGACCCGCCGGATCGTGAACGCGGAGCCACGATTCACGCTTGACCTGGTGGGAGACGGACCCGAGAGGGCACGGATCGAGCAGCTGGTCCGGGAACTCCACCTCGAGCACGCCGTCAATCTGCTGGGTTTCCGGGATGATGTCCGGGAGCGACTGGGCCAGGCCCACGTATTCCTCCTCTCCTCGATCAGCGAGGGAATCTCGCTCACCTTGCTCGAGGCGATGGCGGCGGGAATTCCGGTAGTCGCGACCGATGTGGGTGGGAACTCCGAGGTCATCGTGTCGGAAGAGACCGGCCTCCTGGTACAGCCCAGCAATCCGGTGGCTCTCGCGAACGCCACGCTGCGAATCCTGCGGGATCCCGAACTCGCCGCGCGGTGCAGCATCGCCGGCAAGTTTCGGGTCGCGCGGAGCTTCAGCGTCAGAGCCATGGTCACGGCGTACGAGGCGCTCTACGATGAGCTGCTTCAACGTCGCAGGGGTAACGGCGCATGACGGCCGGCCTCCGTCGATTCGCCATCCGACTCTACGAGGGCGGCGTAAAGCGGCGCCCGATCTTCCGCTACTTGGGGAACTTGGAACGCTCTCAGTGGTGGGAGCCCGAGCGCTTGATGGCGCTCCAGCTCGACGCACTTCGTCGCCTCCTTCTCCATGCCGCGGAAACCTGTCCCTATTTCACCGCGGAATGGCGGCGCCGTATGCTTGTGCCCGAGAGCCTGCGGTCGCTCGACGACTTCCAGCGCTGGCCGATGCTCGACCGCGAAGTCGTTCAGGCGAACCGGGAGTCCATGCGAACCACCCGGCCGGACATCCACGTCATTTCGAAGGCCACCGGCGGCTCCAGCGGCGTGCCACTTCAATTTTATCTCGATACCGGAAGCTATGACCGGAGGATGGCCGCCTGGCATCGCGGCTACGCCTGGGCCGGTGCGGCCCCGGGTACCAAGCAGTTCTATCTCTGGGGGGTGCCGCTCGGTGTCGGCTCACTCCGGACGCGGTGGAAACTGCACCTCTACGACGCATTGTACCGGCGAATCATCGCCAGTTGCTTCGAGCTCAGCGAGGCCACCGCCCAATCGTTCCTCGATCGCCTCAACCGGACTCGGCCCGACGTGATCGTGGCATACACGAATCCACTCTACGCCTTCGCCCGCATCTTGCGGGAGCGCGGGCTGGTCCCGTTCTCGCCCAAGAGCATCGTGGTGGGCGCCGAGAAGCTGCACGACTTTCAGCGCGCGGAAATCGAGGCAGTGTTCCGGTCCAAGGTGTTCGAGACCTACGGGTCGCGGGAATTCATGCTCAT
>JBGPVQ010000089.1:0-8915 GCA_041491785.1 Gemmatimonadota bacterium
ACCGTTATACTTGAGCGCGGCCCGAGTGGCGGAATGGCAGACGCAGCGGACTCAAAATCCGCCGGGGGCAACCCCGTGCGAGTTCGACTCTCGCCTCGGGCATTCGACGCGGACCGGCACCCGGTGATCCACCCCGGGCGACGGGCACTGGTACAGTTTGATTAATCCTCGGGGTGAGGCTCTATCGAGGTTACGTGAATGAAGCCGGGCTCACGACCTGGGTAGTAGAAGAAAATGCGCCACGCGGAAGGAGTGTTGTTCTCGATATACGCTGCCCACATGTCGCCGCCATCGGGGGCCTTACCCTTAAGCGTCTCCCATTTATGCGTACCTAGGCCGGGGTGACGCGGATTCTGTGCGAGATGCTGGAGAGCCTTGTTGACCTTCTTCCACTTACGTTGGTCGTTCAGTTCCAAACCGTCCCAAGTCGCCTGAGCTTCCGGAGTGAACCTCAGACGATAGGGGCCACCTAGGGCCGGCACTAGTCGTCATCGTCAGTGGGTAGCTTGCTTACGTCGATCTCCTTCAGCTCTCCCCTTGCCGCCTGAGCGATCCCCCGCATGACCGATTCGAGGATTTCGGTAAGGTTGACGTGCTGCACGGTGACTTTCAGAGGTGGTGACCAACCACTGATGGGGACTTGCGTGTTGAGCGTCGGCATTACCAGTCCTCCTGTCTGCTGAGACCGAGCTGCTGATAGAGCTGCGGGTGTAGTTGGATGTCGACACCCATCTGTGCCTCAAAGGACTTGATCTGTTTGCGGAGCATGATTGCAAGCACCTTGGCATGCTCCAGGCTCATGCGGACATTCGCCACCTTGAGGGGCGCCATCGCCCCGGTCTGGCCGGCTGGCTGCATGGTCAGGGAGAAGATCGCCGTGAACGGGCTGAGTCCGACCTGTACCCCGTCGCAATACAGTTCTGGGATTTCCGGATCGTTCACCGAGGCCCCGCTAGTGAATGTTTTCACAATCTACCCACCCCAAGACGTTCGGTCCAGAGCGGTCTGCCGTCAAGAGCAGGAATCGTGCTCCAGATGGCGATCCCACACCGTAGGAGACGCTTGGCGCGGCTCCAGCGTTTCACCCCTGGCCCTCCTTCGCCACCAGTAGTGCGACGATATCAGAAACCTTCCACACCCGGTCCGTGACCCCGGCGGCCATCGCGGGGGTGCAGTGGACCCCTCCCCGCGCCTTGGTCAGCGTCTCGTGCTTCCGGCAGAAATTGTAATACATGTAGTGCAGGGCGATGGCGTGGCCGTGGTTCTCGACCTTCTTGCTGTGCCCGTTCGTCAGCCGCGTGAGCCTCCGAATGTTCATCCGCATGGTCAAGTTCTGTCGCTCGACGAACGACGTGCTGACGTGCGCGAGGTCGGGCTTTCCCATGACCCATTCGGGATGAGCTGACACAACGTCGGGCGGCGAATAGCGGTGCGTGCCTTCGATAGAGGGACCGTACACTTTCACTAGCATCGCGTAATCAACCTGATTCCAGCCAAAGGCCCCTTCGACCGCGCTCAAGTATGCCTTGTGCCCGTCCGTCGTTAGCTGGACCCGGTTCGCGAGACGCGATGCCAGATCCTCCATGAAGAGATATGCGGCACTGGCGTCGCGAGCGCCAAGGTGCCAGCACGGAACCAACTTCGTATCGGCGTCCACCGCCACCCATACCCAACAATCGCCGCGCCCGCGCCCCTTTTCGGCGTCGGGAACACGCCCCTCCTTGCACTGGATGAACGACCACACCTCGTCACACTGGACCAGCCGGGACGACAGGTTGACCAGCTTCTCACGTTGGTAGTCCAGGCACACCGGACCGATTTCCGCGAGCAGCTTGAGGATGGTCACCTTCGACACGCCGACCTGCCGAGCGGTGGCGTTGACCGACGCCCCTTCGCAGAGGGCGGCGATGATTTGGGTCCGGCGTTCGGCTGACAGGCGGTTCATTGGTCCCTTAGTTCAGTTGTTCTAACTGAACTAATATGCTTGATATAATACCGTCTGTCAAGGGGGGTATTACATGAAATGCCCCTCCAACTTCACGTCCTCGACCGGCCACGGAACTCCTTTATCCACAAGTATTTGCGGTGTTTTGCCCGTCCATTGCTCCTCCCGGCAAACCCACACGACTGGGAATGTGTCTCCCTCAACCACGCCGGTCATGGCCCTACGGGGCAGATTTCGGTTATCGACAGACCGCACAATCACCTTGTCGCCTGGCTTGATCTCTCGCATGCGTCGCTCCTGTTGGTTGCACAACGTAAGATACGCAATACCAACGATTTAGCCAGATACTATCCGTCGGTATTGCGTTCTGGTATTGAAAACGGTATCATTCGTCGTGCAGCAATACCAGCATGGAATGCCAACAGAGAGAGGGTATCAGCCGTGACCGATGTAGCGCGGGACCAGCGGGTGACGTGGCCCTATACGTCCTTCAAGACCCTGACCAACTTGTTTGAGCGGTTGGAGGAAGATCAGGCCATTCCGCCCAAGATTGACCGAAGTTTTCTCGGCGGGTCCGAAGGGCAAAAGACCCAAGTGCTCGCCGCCTTGAAGTTCCTCGAATTGATCGGGGACGACGGTGCGGTGAAGCCAGCGTTTCAGCAGATCGTCGGAGCGGGGAAGGAGCGGCCCAGGTTCATCCGCGCCCTACTGGCGGAGCACTATCCTGAGGCCACCCGCCTCGCTGGCGTTCACGCAACCACCCAGCAGCTACAGGACACCTTCGCGCCGCTCGGCGGCGACACACTCCGCAAGGCAATGACGTTCTACCTGCACGCGGCGAAGTACGCGAATCATCCGCTCAGCAGGCATTTCAAGGTGCCTACGGGGTTCGCCTCCGCTCGCCGTGGGCGTTTGAAGGCACCGCAATACGAATCACCGCCCGCGCCTCCTGCCGTCCCAGCGGTGGCCGCCACGGACCCAAAGACGCGCTATCTCCAACTGCTCATGGAGGCGGCTAAGAAGGACGACGGCTCGCTCGATACCGGCATCCTCGACCGCATTGAAAAGCTGCTCGCAGAAAATGGAAAGGGAACGGCCACAGGCCCGCATTCTGAGGGCTGACCTGTGGCCGCTTAACCCCCAACCACGGCAGTAGCCGCAGGAGGTGGTACATGAAAAAATAGCTGATTAAGGCACCTAGCGCACGGGCGTCCGCTTCGACAGGGACGCCCGTTGCATTTCTGCTACCGCTTGTCGACCCATCGCGCCGCCGCCGCCTGTTGGGCGATCTTGGACCGCTCCTCCGGCGTCAGCTTGGCCGCCCTGGCTGCGCCCCGCTTGGCATGCTGCGGGTTGACGGGGGTGGGGGCCTCGTCGGATTCTTCCCCGGTTGAGATGGCGACGATGTGCCGGGCAAGCTGGCTGACATCGCGGGGCCGGTTCGGGGTCGAGCGGCGTTTGGGCATGATCCAAAGCTAGCGACCGGGGCGGGACGGGCAACGGCCTCACCTATTCAAACTGTACCAGTACCGGGCGACGGGTCGCGTTTTCTTTTCGTACCGTCCGCATTAGGTTCCGCGATTGGCTCCCGCGGTCCCGTTAGCGAACCCTCGTTTCGGACCCTCATGCCGTTCGAGACCCATGTGGTTCCCGCCGCTCCGGACGCACACGTCACACCGTTTCTGATCCTCGTGGTCCCGCAGGGCGCCGCGCCCGCCTCGCTGGTGGCGCTCGACGCGGCGAGCGGCGGAGCAATCGCGCGCTGCTATGCCGCCGGCGACTTCGGGGGTAAGAAGGACGAGGCGGTGCTTCTCTACCCAATGGGGTCCCGCCCGCGCATCCTCCTGGTTGGAGTCGGGGCTCCGGCGGACGTCACCCGGACGGCCCTCCGCCGCGCCGCGGCGATCGGCGCGAAGCGGGCCCGAAGCACCGGGGTGCCCAGCGCGGCGCTGTTCGTGACGCCGGAGGCACGCGGGACGGTCTCCGCGCGCGACCTCGGACAGGTGGTCGCCGAAGGAGCGTCGCTGGGGGCCTGGCATTTTCTCGAGATGAAGCGCCCTCCCGAGGAGAAGAAGCCGGCCTTCGACCGGCTCGAGCTCCTCGCCCCCGCCGAGACCGACGCGGTCCGGGAAGGCCATCGCATCGGCGTCGCGATTGCCGCCGGTCAGGTGTTGTGTCGCGGGCTCCAGGTGCTCCCCGGCAACCATTGCCCGCCGCGCTACATCGCCGAGGTGGCGGGTGAGATCGCCAAGCGGCACGGACTCGGACTGACGGTCCTGGACAAGGCGGCCATCGAGAAGGAAGGAATGGGCGCCCTGCTCGCCGTGGCACAAGGAAGCGCGGAGGAGCCCCGGTTCATCGTCCTCGAGTACAAGGGAGCTCCCGGGGCGCCGGTGGTGCTGATCGGGAAGGGTGTGTCCTTCGACACCGGCGGAATCTCCATCAAACCGGCGCAGGGAATGGAGGACATGAAATACGACATGTCCGGCGCCGCCGCGGTCCTCGGCACCTTCGAGATGCTGGGCCGGCTCAAACCGAAGCTGCACGTCATCGGACTGGTGCCCTCGGCCGAAAACATGCCCTCGGGGACCGCCATCCGGCCGGGTGACGTGGTGAAGAGCCATCTGGGCAAGACGATCGAGATCGTGAATACCGACGCCGAGGGCCGGCTCCTCCTCGCGGACGCGCTCTCCTTTGCCCGTCGGTACAACCCGGCTTGCGTGGTCGATATCGCCACGCTCACCGGCGCCATCACCATCGGATTGGGACACACCGCCGCCGGATTGATGACAACCGACGAGGCGCTCGGGCGGGCGCTGCTCGCCGCCGGCCAGCGGGCTCACGAGCGGGTGTGGGAGCTGCCGCTCTGGGAGGAGTACAAGGAGCACAACAAGTCCGAGATCGCCGACGTGAAGAACAGCGGTGGCCGGCCCGCGGGCAGCATCACGGCGGCGTGGTTCCTCCGCGAATTCGTCGAGGGATTTCCCTGGGCCCATGTCGATATCGCCGGCACCGCCTACATCGATCGCGAAGACGTCACGATGACCAAGGGCCCGACCGGCATGGGCGTCCGGCTCTTCAGCGAGTTTCTCCTCGCGCGGACGTGAGGCGCCTTTCCCTCGCGGCGGCGCTGCTCCTGGCCACCCGAGCCGCCACTCTCGACGCCCAGGTGATTGACACCGCACGGGTCGACTCTCTCCGGCGGGACACCACCGACTACACCGGCCTGTTCATCAAGGCCCAGCTGGACGCCCGCCGCCTGATCCCGGTGGCGCCGCGCATCGGCGCGGGAACCCTCCTCCCGCCGCTCAGCCGTCTGGTCATCGACCGGGACTCGATTCTCTGGCACAACGCCGAAACCGTGGGTGATCTCCTCACCAAGGTGCCGGGCGTGTTTCTCCTGCGCGGAGGTTGGACCGGCCGCCCGGAGCTCCCCACCTACCAGGCCCACGGCGCGACATCGGTCGAGTACTTGCTGGACGGGATCCCCTATCTCCCGATCGGGCAGGACAGCGTGATGGTGGACCCGTCGATGCTGCCGCTGTCGTTTCTCGACCGGGTGGAGGTGGAGCGGATGCCGGGCCGGCTCCGGGTCCTGCTGTTCACCCGGCGCAACGATCGCAGCGTGCCCTATAGCCGGATCGGGATCGCCAGCGGCGACCTACAGTACGCCCGGTACCAGGGGGTACTGCAGAAGCGGAGCCCGAAGGGGCCGGGGTTGGCGGTGGCGTTCGACCATCTCGCCGTGCCGGTGCAGCGGGGCGACCCCGGTGCGTACTCCAACACCCAGGGTCTGGTGCGTCTCGAATACATCCCCTCGGCGCGTCGCGGCGCGGAGGTTCAGCTGCTGCTCAGCGGACCGGATCGGGAGGCGATCCTCGCGTCGGGCCGGACCGGGGACACCCTGAGCCGCCCGCGGCACGGATCGCGAAAGGATTTACTGGCGCACGTATTTCTCCTGGGCGGGGCCAACGGGATGGGCCCGCGGCTTGACCTGCTGGTGGGCCGGACGCATTGGACCGACCACATCGAGAAGGACAGCACCCGGATCTTGACCGAGGTCACGAATGCGACCGGGGTGGTGCGAACCGACACCACCTATTCGTTGCGCGAGCACACCCGGGGGGTTACCCAGGTCGGAGGCGTCGCGGGGTACCGTCTGGCCGCGGCGAGCCTCGACGGCTCCCTCTTCTGGCGGTCCACCTGGACCCCGCTCGATTTGAGGCTCCGGGGTGGGCTGGCGCCCACCCGAAGGGTCACCGCCAGTCTCGACGCGGTATACCTCCGGCATGACGCCTCCCGCACCAGCAAATGGGTCATCGCCCGAGGGGGGATCACCCTCCCGTTGGGGTTCGCGGTGAGCGGACTCTGGCGGAAGGGATCCGAGGTGAGCGCTCCAGCGATCCGGACTGACTCGGCGCAAGCCGTCGACGACCGCAGCCTGACGCTCGGCTGGCGCTCCCGATTCGCGCAGGTGGAGGGCAGCTACTCCTCCAACAGTGCATTTCGGCCCGTCGGCTACGATCAGTATCCCGCGCTGGCGGCGATTACCCCGAGCGGGCGCAGCGAGTGGCTCACGCTCAATGCGCGGATCGCGCCCCGGCAATGGCTGGTTCTCGATGGGTGGTACAGTACCCCGCAGGGCAGCCGGCCCGAGGGGCAGCCGCCGACCCACTCCAACCTCAACGCCACGATTCAGAGCAAGTTCCTTCCCACCTTCACCAGCGGGATCTTCAACCTCAAGCTCCAGATGAGCATGGAGAATTGGAGCCCGGGGACGCTGGGACGCGACCGGGCGGGGACGCCGCTTGCCCTCAAGGGAGCGACCTATCTGCGGGGGTACATCGGGTTCCAAATCGGCGCCTTCAGCGCGTATTACGATCGGTACAACCTGCAAGGGACCGATCTGACCTATGTGCTGCCCGGGCTCCGCATTCCCCGATACGCCAGCACCTTCGGAGTTCGCTGGGAGTTCCTGAACTAGGCCGGACGCATTAGAATTCAGGGCTATTCTGCCACCGGGAGCCGGATGCCACTCAGCATGACCGGGTTCGGGGCGGCCGAGGGGCCCGTCGCCGGCGGAACCATCCGAATCGAGATCCGGACGGTGAATCACCGCTTCTTCAATCTGGCCGCGAAGCTCCCCTCCGAACTGGCCGCCTTCGAAGCGGACCTGCGCGAGCGGCTGCGCCGGGAGTTTGAGCGCGGGCACATCTCGGCGCAGATTCGCTGGACCAGCGCGCCGACCGTGGCGGTGGGTTCGCTGGCGGTAAACCAGGAGCGGGCCCGCGCCGCGGTCGCCCGGCTCCGCGAGCTGCAGGCCGCGGCCGGCCTCACCGGGGAAATTCCGCTCGAACTGGTGGCGCGTCAGCCCGATGTCTTCGAGGTGTCGGACGCGGCAGTGAGCGCGGCGCAGTGGTCGGAGATGGAGCCCCTGGTGGCCGAGGCGTCGCGGCAGTGCCGGGAGGCGCGCCTCCGCGAGGGCGCCCTGCTGGCGGAGGAGCTTCGGGGGCGCCTTACGCTGCTCCGGCAGGAATCCGAGCGGGTCAGTGCGCGGGCACCTCGGAGGTTGCTGGATGAGCGGGACCGGGTCCGGGCCCTGGTGGCGCAGCTCTTGGACGGTCGGGCCGTCGACGAGCAGCGTCTGGCGCAGGAGATCGCCTTCCTGGCCGAGCGGCTCGATGTGACCGAGGAACTGGTGCGGCTGCGGGCGCACCTGGACGCTGCGGTCGAGGCCTTGAGAAGCGACGTCCCCACCGGGAAGCAGCTCGGCTTCCTGGCCCAGGAAATGGGTCGTGAGGTCAACACCATCGGCTCGAAGGCCAACGACGCCGCGATGCAGCACGCGGTCGTGGCAATGAAGGGAGAGCTGGAGCGATTCCGGGAACAGCTCGAGAACTTGGAATAGCCCCGTTCCTGCTCGTGCTCTCCTCGCCCTCCGGGGGCGGGAAGTCCACGATCGCGCGCCACCTGCTCGAGGCGCGGGAGGACGTCACCTATTCGGTGTCGGCCACCACCCGGCCGATGCGGGCCGGCGAGCAAGAGGGCCGGCACTATCACTTCCTCGACCGGACGGAGTTCGAGCGGAGGGCGGCCCGGGGGGAGTTCGTCGAGTGGGCCGAGTACGGGGGCAATCTCTACGGCACCCTCAAGGACGAAGTCGAGCGCGGGCTGGCGGCGGGCCGCCACGTGGTGCTCGACATCGAGGTGGATGGGGCCCGGCAGGTGCGGGCCCAATTCCCGGATTCGGTGCAGGTGTTCGTCTTGCCGCCCTCGGCGGCGATGCTGGTGCAACGATTGCGGGGCCGCAACACCGAGAGCCTCGCCAGCGTGGAGCAACGGCTGGCGATCGCCGCGCGGGAGCTGCTGGCGGCCCGGGAGTACGAGTACGTGGTGGTCAACGACGATGTGGTGGATGCGGTGGCCCAGGTGGCCGCCATCCTCGACGTCGAGGCGCGGCGGGTCCGGCGCCTGACGAATCTGGACACCGTGATCGACAACCTCCGGCGGGACCTCGCCGGGCTGCAGGAACGACTCCGGGCCGGTGGTGCCCCGGGGAAGGAGTGACCAGTGGAAATCTTTACGCCGGCGGACGCCGCACGGAATGCCGGTACCAAGTACCGGTCCATTCTCGTGGCGGCGCGTTTCGCGCGCTATCTGAACGAGTTCCCCAAGGACCGCCAGGTGCAATGGGCCGAAAACGAGCGGGTCATGAAGCTCACCACGCTCTCGATGCGGAAGCTGGTCTCGGGCGAGCTCAACTTCCGGGAGCTCCGCCGCCGCCGCTCCGAGGTCTAGCGCGCCGCGTCGAGGCGTGCCTTGACCCGTGATCCGCGGCGGTACCTGAAGCTCCAGCGGGAACTCGGCGGCGGGGAGGTCATCCTGTCACGCCCGCTGGCGGAGTTGCGCGGGAGCCGGGGGGGTCCCTTGCCGGATCCGCCCGCGCCACCGGCTCGACCCGCCGATCGCA
>JBGPVQ010000090.1:0-8895 GCA_041491785.1 Gemmatimonadota bacterium
CCTTGAACTCGCCAAACAGATTCGAAAGTGCCCGCAACCGGCCCCAGATCGGCATCCCGTCCCAGTACAGCCGCACCGCCTCACCAGGCACCGCGGCGATGCCCGCCCCCGCCCGTTCCTCGAGCTCAGCCAGCAGGCCCCGATAGTAGGCGCAGGCCTCTTCGGCCCCGCGCAGCACCACCGCCGGTCCCATGTGAATGGTGCCGTCGAAGAACGTGAGCGGCGCGGGCCGGTGGGCGGCGGTCTCGAGGCAGGCCTTCCAGAGATCGGAGCATTCCCGCGAAGCCCGCACCGCCGCCTCCAGCCGTCCGGCTTCGAGTCGCCGGCCGGCCACGGCCTCGAGCGGCGCCACCAGCGTCTGCAGTTGGGTCGCCACGGCGTCGACGTCGCTGTCGCGCACGTCGTCCAGGGCACGGGGCGAGCGCACCCCCATCACCGGGACCCCCCATTGCCTTCCGTAGAACTCGAACCAGTCGCGGACGTCGCGGCACTGGTTGGTGTTGAAGACCAGGACGTCCGCCTTCGGTGTCCCGGTCAGCCCGAAATCGGCGAGTGGAGTTTCGTCCGCCAGGAATGCCCCGATGTCGGTGGTGAGGTAGGAACAGATATCCTGGGAATATCCCATCGCGTGGGCCCGGGGCATCACGGTGTTGGCCCGTCGGGCCGCGCCCAGCATCGCGGCGTGGTTTTCCGGGAAGAACACCGCGAAACCCAGGGCGCGGAGCAGCTCGGCGGGGCCCACACTGGTGCACCAGGCCACCGGGGCCGCCTTCCGCTCGGCCGCATCGCCCAGGGAGCGGTAGTACGCTCCCATGGTGTCGCGGAGGGCCGTCACACTCCGAATGTCGGATTTCATTGTCGGCTCGCTGTAAGTGCCGCCCCGAGGGCGCCGGTGAAGATCGGCTCGGGCACCGCCTTGATCTCGAGTCCGGACATCGACTCCAGCGCGGTGAGCACCCCGGGGAAGTATTCGGCCACACCGCCGCACACCGCGACCGGCGCCTCGAAGCCGCCGATCTCCACGACCCGCTCCGCGATCGAGTGCATGCAGCCGAGGGCGACCTCCTCCCGCGAGACGCCCTCGCGGAGCCGCTCCAGCAGTTCGGTGCTGGAGAATACCGAGCAATAACTGCTCACCGGCGCCGGCCGCTCTCCCCCCGCGGCCAGGTCCTGCAGCCGGGCGGGCGGGACATCCAGGTGCCGAGCCGAAAACATCAGGAACGATCCGATGCCCGCCGCGCACCGGCGTGCCCCCCGCGCGTCCATGGCCTGGCCGGCCCGGTTGACCCGGATCACGTGGGGATCGCGGCCTCCGAGGGCAATCAGCGTCATCGGGAGGCCCAGGTGCGCAAACGCGCCGAGCGCGTGGCACGCCGTTTCGGTGGCGGTCATCGTGGCTTGGGCAACGCAACTGGCCGCGAATCCGGTGGTGCACACCGCGGCCAGGTCACCGGTCACGCGCTGCGCGTCATCGAGCGCGCCGGCCAGCGCCTCGTAGGCGCAGGCCTCGAAATAGCCTCGCGTCGGCACCACCGCCCGCCCCAGCACCTTTTCATCCGGCCCCAACACGATTGCCTTGACGTATTCAGTGCCGACATCCACTCCCGCAACGGTGCCGCCTGGTTGATTCGTCATGTCCGACTCCTTCCCGAGCTCACGCGGTCCCGGCGGGCACGGCCTGTCGCTCGATAAAATCCGCCAGGAGCCCATGCACCTGATCGAGCGAGAACAGCCGCAGGTCGTGCGAATCCGCCTCCAGGACGAACCCCGGCAGATTGGTCAGGCGCCCGACCTTGGCCGCGAGGCCGTAGCGGACGTAGCTGGTTTCCGGGCTGGTACGACAATCGTGAAAGATCGCGGCGTCGGCACCATACTCCTCGATGTGCGCCGTGAGATATGCGGTCTGGTACGACTCCGACCGGTTGGCGAAGACGCCCGAATAGGTCCGCGCCAGGCTCTCGAGCGGATCCTCGGGATCCAGACCCTTGAGCACGAACGACTCGCCCAGGGTCGAGGCGACAATGGCAGCCTGCCGATCGGCGAAGAACCGAGCCAGGGGCCTGAGCGCGCACCAGATCGGCGGGCCGTCCCAATAGAAGCGGAGCCGCTCGCCGGGAACCGCCGCTACCCCCCGGGCCACGCGATCCTCCAACTCGGCCTTGAGCAGTCGGTAGTACTCCACCGCCTCCGGCGTGCCCCGGAGGAGCACCATCGGAGTGATGTGAATCAGGGTGTCGAAGAAGGTGAACGGCGCGGGGACCGTCCGGGCGAGGTCGAGAATCTCGCTCCAGAGCAGGGTGGCCGCGGCGGTGTTGCTGACGATCCGGGCGAGGGCATCGACGTCGAGCCGCCGCTGGACGGTTTCCTCCAGCCGGGAGGTCAGGCGGAACAACTGGTGCACCGCGGCGTTGACGTCGACCCGCTCCAACTGATCCAGGGCGGGTGGCGGGTGGAGTCCGAGCACCGGGACGTCGTACCGGGTCCCGTAGAACTGGAACCAATTGATCAGGGCCCGACCGGTGTTGGTGCTGTAGACCACGACCCTCGGCCGGGGGGGGCCGCTGATTCCGTGGGCCGCAACCAGGGGGCTGTCTCCTAACAGCGAGGCACCGACATCGCATTGCATCGCCGAACTGGCAAACTGGGAGTAGCCTTCGGCCGACGCGCGCGCGATGTAGCGCCCCGCCTGACGGCTCGCCCCGATCAAGGCGGCGTGATTTTCCGGGAAGTACGGGGTCAGATCGAGCGCCCGGACCAATTCCACCGGGCAGAGACTGGAGCAGCAGGCCACCCCCCGATCGGGATCTTCGGCGGCCGCCGCGAGATCCCGATAGTAGGTGTGGATCAGCTCCTTCAGCTTCCGGGTACTGTCCAGCGGCTCTCCGCCAACCGACATGCCGCCGTCGGCTCCCCGCGAACTTGCCCGGACCACAGCCGACCGCAGCACGGCCGCCGGGGCCACTTCCTCCTTGAGCCGTCTGGCGATCTCCTGCTTTCGCAGGAAGGTTTGCCGCTCGCGGGAGTGGATGAAGTGGACCAGGGCGCGATTGTGGGGGGCCGTCAGGCCCAGCCGCACTGCCTCGACGACGACCGCCCCGTTGATCGCGTCGACCTCAGTCGGATTACCCCGGGCCAGGTCCTGCCACATGGACGGCCGATTCTTTCCCAGCGCCTGGAGCGATCCAAGCAGCGGCCGGAAGGGATCTTCGAGATCCACGATCGGTACGCCCCGGGTGTGCATGACCGCCAATATCTCGGCAGAGAGATCGCGCATGAACGCGAGCAGATCCTCATCCCGGAGAATCTCCCGGCAGGTAAGGCCGGTGAGGGCCGACACCGGGTTGATGACCGCGTTGTGGAGCAGCTTCTGCCAGACCACATGATCGATGTTGGCGACCACGCTGGTCTCCAATCCCGCGGTCCGGAACACCGCCCCGATCGCCTCGATCTCCGGGGTCAGCTCTCCCTTGAACGGCGCGATCTGGATCGGCTTGATCCCCGCACGGTACTGCAACCGGCCCGGACCGACGTGCTGGATGCTGTGGTAGGTGATCCCGCACAATACCCGTTCCGGTCCCACCAGCTCGGCGATGGCTTCGGCGTTGCCAATCCCATTCTGCATCGAGAGGACCCGAGTATCGGGCCCGAACAGCGGCAGCACACTCCGAACCGCGTCCACGGTCTGATAGGTTTTCACCGCGACGAAGACCAGATCCACCGGTGCCAACCCCTCGATCGAACTCACCACCCGGACCGGGTACAGACTCTCCGGCTGCCCGGCCTGCGAGATCAGGAGGCCCTGGTCGTTGAGGACCCGGGCGCGCGCCTGGTTGTCCTCCAGGAGCACGACATCCGCTCCCGCCCGGGTCAGGAAGGCGCCCACCAGCCCGCCCAGCGCTCCGGCGCCGACGATGAGAATTTGCATGGCCGATTCCTCTCTCCGCTCCGGCTCAGCGATTCTTCCAGGCCGGGCGGCGCTTCTCGTAGAACGAGGCGATTCCTTCGCGGACATCGTCCAGCGCCATGAGCTCCGACAGAAATACCCGCTCGGCCTCGAGTCGCGCTTCCTCGAAGGGGCGGCCCTGCAACTGGCGGGTGAGTCGCACGTTCATGCGCATGACCGCCGGACTAGCCCGCCGCAAATCCCCTAACACGGTCGCAAGCGCCGCGGTCAGCTCCTCCGCGGGCACGATCCGCGACACCAGTCCCATCCCCAGCATCTCGGCCGCCGAAAAGGTCCGCCCGGTGCTGGTGACCTCGACCGCGCGGGCCAGCCCGATGCGCGCCGCGAGGCCCGCCACCCCGGCCGGGGCGAAGAAACCGAGCCGGATCTCCGGCTGGCCGAAGGTCGCCCGGTCACTGGCCAGCAGCACATCGGCCATCATCGCCAGCTCGAATCCGGCGCCCAGCGCGGCGCCGTCCACCGCCATCACCACCGGCAGCTCCATCGAGCCCAGGCGACGGAACAGGCGGCTGAATCCGGCGATCATGGCAGGCGCCTGCTCCGGCCGGTGCTCACCTACATCGGCACCGGCCGAGAAGGCGGTTCCGTTCGCCGTGACCGCCACACCCTTGAGGGCGCGATCCTCCTGCGCCCGGTCCATCGCTTCCGCCAGCTGGTCCATCATGGCGGCCGAGAGGATGTTGAGCGGGGGCGCGTCGAGGGTGATGCAGGCTATGCCATCCTGCACGTGGTACCGCACCGTCGCCTGGGCTACCGTCATGAGGCGCTCCGTCCGCTCACATGTATTGGCCGCCGTCCACCTTGATGACGGTGCCGGTGAGATGGCGGGCCCGGTCGGAACAGAGGAAGGCCACCATCCCCGCCACATCTTCCGGCTCGGCGATCCGGCCCACCGCGGTCTCGGCGATGGCCCGGTCCCGGATCTCGGGCGCCAGCAGTTCCGCCATCCCAGTCCGGACCATCCCCGGTGCCACGCAGTTGACCGTCACGCCGGCCGGGCCCAGCTCGCGCGCCACCGTCTTGGTCAGTGCCACCATCCCGGCCTTCGAGGCCGCGTAGTTGGCCTGCCCCGCCTTGCCCCTGAGCCCGTTGATCGACGCGATGGTGACGATCCGGCCGCTTCGCTGGGCCCGAAAGACCGGCGCGGCGGCCCGGCAATAGGCAAAGCTGCCCTTCAGGTTCACCGCCAGCACCTGGTCCCAGGCCTCTTCGGTGAGCTTCCACACCACCGCATCGCGGGTTATCCCCGCGTTGCAGACCAGAATGTCCAACCTGCCGAACTCCCCGACCACCGCCTGCACCGAGGCCTCGGCGGCGGCGAGACTGGTGACGTCCGCCTGAATGGCCAGGGCCCGCCGCCCCGACCCGCGAATCTCCCGGGCCACGGTGTCGGCGGCCTCGAAGGCGTCGAGGTCCACCAGGGCGACATCACACCCTTCCCGCGCCAGTTCCCGGGCGATCGCGGCGCCGATGCCCCGTCCGCCCCCGGTAATGAGCGCCGCCCGCCCGGTCAGTCCCAGATCCACCGGATCACTCCCTCAGGTCAGCGCGGCGCCGCAGCGCCCGCAGAACCGGAAATCGGCTGGAATGCCGGTGGCGCCGCAGCCGCCGCAATCCTTGGCGTATGGCCCCCAGAGGAATTCGCTGCTCCCCCCGCTCGCCGCTTTCTGGCGGAGCCCGCGAATGTCCACCTTCCGCTTTTCCACGAACGCCCGCATGCCTTCATACGGCTCCAGCGAGGTGAAATGGCTGGAGAGCCAGTCCCTGGCGTGGCCCACCGTCGCGTGCCAGGACGACTCCTTCCAATAGTTCACCTGCTGCTTGGTGTACCGGGTGCACTCGGGGAACTTGTCGAGCACCTGCTCGGCCAGCGATTGGACTTCCTCGTCGAGTTTGGCCCGGGGCACCACCCGGTTCACCAGGCCCCACTCGAGCGCCTGCTGGGCCTTGATCCGCGGATTGAGGAACAGCATCTCGCGCGCGCGCCGGTCGCCGACATGGATCGGGAGCCACTGGGTGGCTCCTCCCGCCGCCACGCTGCCCACGCTGGTCCCGACCTGGCCCAGATAGGTGTCATCCGCCATCACCGCCAGGTCGCACGCCAGCTGTGATTCGTTCCCTCCGCCCACTGCCATCCCGTTGATCCGAGCGATGGTGACCTTCCCGCTCCGCAGGATGCTCTCGAGGTAACGGCTGAACAGCCCCATGTATTTCCAGTAGTCGCGCGGTCGCTTGGTGTAGACCGCGGAATATTCCTTCACGTCGCCACCGGTGCAGAATGCCTTGTCTCCCGCGCCGGTGAACACGATCACCCCGACGCCGTCGTCGTTCGCGGCGTCCTCGAACACGGTGATCAGGTGCCGGAGCGTGTCGGTGGTGTAGGAGTTGTGTGCCTCGGGCCGATTGATGGTGATCCGGGCCACCATGTCCTTCTTCTCGTAAAGCACGTCCGGAAAGGCGAACTCACCGGCCGGTGTCGATTCGAAGTACTTCATTGCCCCCGCCTCCTCCGTCTCGGTTAGGCCGCCTGAACCTCGAGCACCACCGCCGCGGCGCTGTCGCCGGCGGCGCAGCCGGTGAACAGCCCGAAACCGCCACCCTGCATCACCAGATCCTCCACCAGCTCGATCACCGCGCGGAGACCGGTCGGACCCTGGGGATGGCCCCAGATCAGGGAGCATCCGTGCCGGTTCATGCGCTCCGGGTCGAACGGGAGCTCCCGCGCGAGATAGGCATCGTTGACGGCAAACGGATTGTGGGTGGTCACGCTGGCCAGGTCGGCCGGGGTGATCCCGGCCCGCTCCAGCGCCTGCCGTGCCGCCGGAACCACCGCCATGGGCATGAAGCCCTTCTTCACCCGCGCCTGCCCGAAGGCGACGAGCCGGATGGCCACGTTGGGATCTCGGGAGAGTTTCCCGGCGCGGGCCCGGTCATGAGTCACGATCACCGCGGCGTTGCCGTCCGCGGGGTGGGTCTGGGTCCCGAACGTCACCGAGCCGCCACCCTGGACCGGCGCCAGTCGGCCCAGCCCCTCCGCGGTGGTCGGGAACACCCCCTCGTCGCCGCGTACCGTCGCCACTACCTTCCGGCCCGACCGATCCCGGAGCTCCACCGGGCGCACCATGAACTTGTCGTGGAACGCGCCGCCCTTGGCTACCGCCTCCGCGTACTGCCGATAGCGCAGCAGCGTGATCCCCTCCTGTTCGGCCCGGCTGATCCCGGCCTCCCGCGCCACGTTCTCCGCCGTCTGCAGCATCGAATTCTCCGCGAACGGGTCCCGGCCGAAGCTGTCCAGGACCCAGTTCTCGGTCTCGCCCGCACCGCCGGGCCCGTTGGGATTGGGGTAATACAGCTGCGGGCCATTGCTGGTCCGGTCGGCGGCCGCCACCAGGTACACTGACGCCGCCCCGCTGGCGAGTTCCTCCGCCGCGTGCGCCAGGCAGCGCACCGACGTCGCACAGGCCTGGTTGATGGTCGGGCCGGTCACTCGGTCCAGGCCGCAGAGGCCGGCAAACCATCCCGCTCCGTAGAAGGAGTACCGGCTCGGGATCGTGGTGCCGAGGCACACCCCATCGAAGTCGCTCGCCGCGATGCTTCGTTCCTGGAGCGCCCGCACCGCGATCGTTGCCGCGAAGGGGATCGTGGCCTGGGTGGAGAAGCTCCCCTGCCAGGCGCAGAACGGCGAACTCCAATAGCCGCCGTAGGGAATCCAGGCGTCAGTGAACTGCATGCTTCGCGAGCTCATCGGGCCCGCCGGTTCCGCCGGATGCCGTCGAGTATCAGATCCAGCATTTCCTCACCCAGTTGCTCCACCGGCAGATCGCGGCGGGCATCGTACCACATGAACACCCAATTGAGCATTCCGAAAATGAAAAGGGTCGCGTAGCGGCTCTGCCGCGAAGCCTTGGCGTCGCTGGTCGCCCCATCCATGAGCTCGGCCACCACGCCGGCCATCAGCCGGAAGTATCGGCGCCGAAGCTCCTCTACCTCGTGGAAGAGATCGCCTTCGAGCGATTCCAGCTCGTAGGTGCAGACTTTCATTTCGTTGGGATGCCGGGCGAAGAAGGCGAGATGCCCGACCAGAAGCCGGCGGAACCGCTCCAGCGGGGTACCGGGCTGAGCCGCCACCGCTTGCTGGGTTTCAAGCAACGACGCGAAGGTGCGGTACTGGATCTGGTAGAGGAGGTCTTCCTTGCTCTTGAAGTAGTAGTACATCCCGGCCAAGCTCGAACCGGTCTCGCGGCCCACGTCGCGGATCGGGGTCGCCTCGAAGCCCTGCTTGGCGATCAAGGCGGCCGCCTTGGCCAGCAGGTGGTCGAGCTTCTGCTGGGTCTTGGGGCGTCCCCGCACCGCCTGGGTTGCCTTCATGATGCTCCCGCCTTGAGTCCGTTGAGAATCTTGTCCGGCGTGATCGGCAGCTCGGTCACTCGTACCCCACAAGCGTCGTATACCGCGTTGGCGATCGCGCCGAGGACCGGCAGGAGCGACCCCTCGCCAATCTCCTTGGCGCCGAATGGGCCCCGCGCCTCATAACTCTCCACCGCCCAGGTCCGGATGTCGGGTGTTTCCCCGATGGTCGGGATGAGGTAGTCGTGCAGATTGGGGTTGGCCCAGTCGCCGCCGGCTGCCAACACAGTGTCCTCCAGCAGCGTCTCTCCCAGTCCCATGATGATCGAGCCCTCGACCTGCCCATGAAACGTCGTCGGGTTGATCACTGTGCCGGCGTCGCTGACATCGGTGAACCGGTCCACCGTCACGTACCCGGTCTCGAGGTCCACGGTCACTTCGGCCACCGCGGTCGAGAAGCTGTAGGCCGGAGAGGTCCCCACCGTTCCGCCCTTGAAATCCCCCCCCAGGTTTCTGGGCGGCTGGTAAGATCCGGTCCCGACGATCGGCCCGCCCCTGGCAAACGCCAGTCGGGCGACATCGGC
>JBGPVQ010000091.1:0-8882 GCA_041491785.1 Gemmatimonadota bacterium
CCGAGCACCGCGCTCCGGAGCCCCAGATAGGACACCGCGATCAACGCCAGCGCGAGGAGCAGCGGGCGGCTCCGGGCAATCCGGCTGCGCACCGACTCGCCACCGGGAACCAGCAGCCACTCCGCCGCCACCAGGAACCCGGGCAGCACCAGGGCATTCTCCTTGAATAGACAGCCGATCAGGTAGAGGCCCGCGATGGTCAGGACGGTGCGGCGATCGATCGTACCACCGGCCCGCCGCGCCGCGACGAATCGGAGCACCGCGATCCCGGAGAGCAGCGTCACCCAGAGCTCACCCTGATTCACCGCCACCGCCACCGCCTCGACGTGCACCGGGTGGGCGGCGAAGAGGGCCGCCGCGGCGAACGCCACAGCGAAGGGGAGCGCCAACCGGGCGACCCGGAAGACGACGATCGAGCTCAGAACATATAGGAGGTAGCTCACCACCCGGAACAGCATCGGCGCTCCGCCGCCCGCCGCCCACTCGACCGCGTAGGAAAGGAGGGCAAGCGGGCGATAGAGATCCGGCGAGAACGGCGGCGGCCAGTAGGGTTGTGCAAAGACCCGCCATGCCTGTGTGAGATGATGCACCGCGGGATTCTTCCAGATAATCGCGAAGTCGTCCTGCGCCCACTGATTGGTGATCCCCGAGATCGATGCGGCGAGTGCCACGAACACCAATCCCGCCACCGGCATCCAGGCCCGGCGTGGCGGCGGCGCCGCGGCATCTCCCGAATCGTTCACGATCGTCCTCTCTGGTTTGGTCGGCCGGCCACCCCCCGGTCCCCCGGGTTGCAAAGTCCAAGGCCGCGGTCCGGCCCCGTCCCCCACCTTTGGCTTCATGGTGGGGCATCATCCTCTTGGATGATAACGGGTTACGGATTTCAATGGCGGGTGGCACCATCGTTGCTCTTCATTCCGCCGGAACCAACAACGGCTTTGTGCCGGGGCATGTACCACCACGAGCAGTACTCACATTTTTGGGAGGGAAGAGAGATGTTCAACCGCAAGGGCTTCACCCTGATCGAGCTGCTGATCGTGGTCGTGATCATCGGCATCTTGGCCGCCATCGCAATTCCGAAGTTCGCGGCCACGAAGGACAAGGCCAAGCTGGCCTCCGTCAAGACCGACCTGCGCAACATGATGACCGCCCAAGAGGCGTATTTCTCGGATTACTCCCTCTACGGCTCGTTCGCGCAGCTGCAGACCGCCAGCAACTTCACGCTGTCGTCCGGCAACACCGGTGCGGCCGCGGGCGTTGCGAGCGGGTTCACCGCGACCGTCACCAACGCGTCCATCAGCACCGGCTTCACCAAGTGCACGGTGCAGGTCGGCGCAGGCGCGACCTCGGGCGCTGACGGCGTCATCATCTGTTCGTAAGGTTTCACTCGGCTGTTCGCCGGGGGGCGGTGGCTGGAACACGGCCGTCGCCCCCCGGTGAGCACCCGGCACCCTGATCACTGCAGCGAACGGACCTGCGGGGCGGAAAGGAGCAGCGTGGACAATGCGGATTCGTGGAACGACCGGCTTCACGCTGATCGAGATGCTCATCGTCGTGGTGATCATCGGGCTCCTCGCTGCCATCGCGATCCCGAAGTTCGCCTACACCAAGGAGAAGGCGTACGTCTCCACCATGAAGGGCGACCTCCGCAATCTGGCCACCGCGCAGGAAGCCTACTGGAACGACAACTCAGTGTATTACAGCGGTGCACTTCCCAGCGCCGCGATGGTCTACAGCCCGTCCTTGAACGTCACGATCACCATCGCCGCGGCGACGGCCTCCGGCTGGTCGGCCTCGAGCGGCCACAGCAACACGCCGATCGTGTGTGCGTTGTTCTCGGGGAGCGTGGCTCCCGTCGCCCCCGCAACCGTGGAAGGACAAATCACGTGCCAGTAGCGGACCCATTCCGCTGCCCGGCTCGACTCCCATGCGCATCCTGATTCTCGACCCCGACGACTCCTGCCGCTCCGGCGTCGGTCCGGCGCTGGAAGAGGCCGGGTACGAGGTGCGGCTCCGCCGCGACCCCGAAGCCGCGCTGGTCGAGGCGCAGGCCACCGGGGTCGAAGCGCTTCTACTCGACCTCGAGGCGGGTGAGTCGGTGGTCCTCGGGCTGCTCCGACGCTACCGCGCCGCCGGCGGCGCCGGGGTCATCATCGTCACCGGCGGCCCGGCGGTGGCACCGCTCGCCGCGGTGGCCCTGCGCGAGGGCGCCGACGGATTCATTCGCAAGCCGCCCATTGCCGACGAGCTGCTGTTCGCCCTGCGACAGGCCGAGGAGCGTGAACGCTTGCGGCAGGAAGTCGCCCGGCTTCGCGCCACCCTCGGCGCCAGGGGGCTGGAGCCCCTGGTGGTCGCCGAAGATCCCAAAATGCGGGGCCTGCTCGAGCTCGCGGCCCGCGCGGCCGCCGCCGACGGCGCCGTGCTGATCACCGGAGAACGGGGCACCGGGAAGGCCCTGCTGGCCCAGGCAATGCACCGCTTCAGCCGGCGGGGCGATGGAGCGTTCGTCGCGGTGGACTGCGACGCGGCCCCCGATCTGTTCGCTCCCGCGGCCCCGGAGCCGGGATCCGGTTCTCCGGCCGCGCAGATCCCGGGCGATCCGCAGTCGCTCTGGCGCTCGGCCAACCGGGGGACGCTCCTCCTCGAAGAGGTGGTGGCGCTCTCGGCGGACAGCCAGGTGCATCTGCTCTCCCGGCTGCACGGCCGGAGCGGCAACGGTCACGCCGGGTCGGTTTCCGACGCCGACGTGCGCGTCATGGCGACCTCGCGCGGACCGCTCGACGGGGCGGTCGGCGAGGGCCGATTCCGCTCCGAGCTGCTCCAGCGGCTCCGCGGGATCACGATCACCCTCCCGGCCCTCCGCGAGCGCCCGGAAGACGTTCCCGCGCTGGTGACCCATTTTGCCCAACAGGTGGCATCCAGAACCGGTCGTCCGATCAGCATCACGCCGCAGGCGCTGGCGGGACTACAATCGTATTCGTGGCCGGGAAACGTTCGCGAGCTTCGGCAGATCGTGGAGCGCGCCGCCACACTCAGCCCTTCCGGAAAGCTGGATCGCTCCGACTTCGCGATCCTGACGTCCGAGCACCCCGGCTCCTCCGCCGCCGCCGGGTCCTACGCCCTCAAGCCCCAGGTCGAGTCGGTCGAGCGCGAGGCGATCCTCCGCGCGCTGGGCGCCAGCCAGGGCACCCGCCGGGAGGCCGCGCGCCTGCTGCAGGTGAGCCTTCGCACCCTCTTCTACAAGCTCCGCCGCTACGGCCTGGCCTAGCAGCGCGTCAATCCCGCTCCCCGTCGCAGAAAATCGATGATGCAGGTCGCGGCCTCGTGAACGATCCTGTTCCCATGGGCCGCTCGCGTTTCGGCTTTTCGCTCCTGGAGGTCCTCATGGCCCTCCTCGTCATCACCGTCGCCCTGCTCGGCATGGCCGGCACGCTGGGTCCGGTGGCTCGGCTCGCCGGGGAGGGACGGGCCCGCGGGCGCGCCGCCCAGATGCTCGCATCCCGGCTCGATCGACTGCGGGCGGAGCTCCTCGCCGCCGCTCCGGCGTGTGCGGCTCCCGCGTCGGGCTCCGCGTGGCACCCCAACGGGTTCTACGAGTCGTGGAGCAGCGGCGCGCTCGCCGGCCGAGTGGAGGTATCAATTATCACGCTCACGCCCCGGCCCGGCGGCGCGGTGGCGGACACCATCCGCACTCGGCTCGCCTGTCCATGAGTCGCAAGGGGACGTCGCTCTTCGAGCTGATGGTGGCCCTGGTGCTCACCGGGCTGCTGGCCGCCTTGACCTGGTCGATCCTGGCGGCTGCGGCCTTCCGACTGCGGGATCGCTCCGAACGGATCTCGATGGATCACGCTCTGCGGGTAGCGGCCGGGGCTGCCCGCGCCGCCCTCGAGCCGCTGGGGCGGGACTCCGCGGCGGGCGCGGATCTGCTCGCCGCCGAGCCGGATGGATTCGTCGCCCGCGCCACCCGGGGGGTGGGCGTTCTCTGTGCGGCGGCACCGGACGAGCTGAGCGCCCGCGCTGGTCCCGGGTGGTGGGTGGCGCTTCGCGCGCCGGTGGCGGGCCGGGACAGCCTGCTGGTGGGCACGGTCCGCGCACCGTGGCACTGGATTGCGCTGGAGCTCCCGGCCGATCCCGTTCCCGGGCGGTGTCCGGACGGCAGCCCCGCAATCCGGTTTGCGGTGTCGGTCCCACCGGCGGCGCTCGCGGCCCTCGGGCCGGGGAGCCCGATTCACGTCTTCGAAGACGTGGAGCTCAAGGTCTACACCTCGGGCGCGGCCGGATGGGTGGGGCTGCGCGCCCTCGCCACCGGCGAATCCATTCAGCCGCTTGCCGGCCCCTTCGGCACGGCGGGGCTGCAGGTGGCCTACGCCGGGCGGAGCGGTGCGCCGACCGTTTTGCCGGGTGAGGTTGCCAGCGCCCTGATTCGCCTCGGCGCCTTCACCGAGCGGGCCGGCGGTGTCGGTATGGCCCGGCTCGATCGGGTGGCGCCGGACAGCGTGGCGCTGTTCGTCGCCCTCCGGAATCTTCGATGAGCCGCCGGGGCGTAGCACTCGTCCTGGCGGTCGCGGTGCTCGCGTCCCTCGGGGTCATTGCCGCGACCGGCTTCGCACTCGCGCGGGCCGAGCGGGTCGCGGGCCTGACCGCCCTCGCGGAGGTACAGGCGGGCGCCGCGGCGGAAGGGGCATTGACCGAGGCGCTGCAGGGGTGGCCCATCGCGCGAACTCCGGCTCTACCCGGAGATGAGTCCCCCCTGGCCCGGTTTTCCGTCCCAGGGCCGGCCGAGGGCTTGGCCGCGGTGCGGTCGCTGGGCGGCTCGGTGTACGCGCTGAAGGCGGTTGGGATCCGATCTGACGGGGGCGGTAATCCGCTCGCCACAGTGCGGGTCGAGTTGCTGGTTTTGCTCGAGCCGGTCGGCCCCGATTCGCTGGTGCATCCGAAGGCCTATCCCCGCGGATGGCGGTCCTTCCCGTAAGTCCGCTACCCACGTTGGCTTCCGTGTGATGCAGAGCGAGAGGATCATTGCGAAACGGCCTGTCACCACCTCGGATGCCCCCCTCGAGGCCGCAGCCACCATCCTACCTAACGTCTTTCCTCCCAATGGATTGTGATCCGTTGGACGGTCCTTGGCATGGGCGTTGCCCGCCTGCCTAGCGTCAGCGTGCAATGCTGGACAGGGCGACTTGGACCGGCGGGAAATTATCGGTCCGACCGAAGCTTCCTAAGTCATGTATCTGGAAATACTTGCTTGATATCACCTCAAGCAGGTTAGTAGCTTGACAAAAGTTTGCGCGACATGTAGCGTAACCGACACTCCTCTTGGACAATCGGGCCCCCATGGGACTGTTCAGCCGTTCGCGGACCTCAGTCGGTCTTGATATCGGCAGCGGGCTGATCAAGCTGGCGGTCATTGACCATGGGACAGGGGAGCCGGTCCTGACCAAGGTCGCGTTCGCTCCGCTGGTGGATGACGCCATCGTGGAAGGCGAAGTAATGGACCCGGGCATCGTGGCGGACGCGGTGCGCGGGCTTTTCGCGTCCGCGGGTCTCAAGCCGCGCCAGGTGGTGACCGCAGTGGGCGGCCGGGACGTGATCATCAAGAAGATCCCGATGGACCGGATGAAGGAATCGGAGGCCCGGGAGGTGATCCGCTGGGAAGCCGAGCAGCACGTGCCGTTCGACATGGACAACGTGGAGCTCGACTTCCAGATCCTGGATCCCGAGGGCGAGGGCTTGCAGATGACGGTCCTCCTGGTGGCCGCCAAGCGCGAGCTGATCGACAACAAGATTGCGCTCCTCGCCGAGGTGGGCGTGGATCCGAGCGTAATCGACGTGGATTCCTTCGCGTTGCACAACGCGTTCGAGTTGAGCTATCCCGAGGGGATGAAGGGCGTGGTCGGGCTGGTGAACATCGGCCACGAAATGACCAACGTGAACATTCTCGACGACGGCGTCCCGGTGCTCACCCGCGACCTGCCGGTGGGGACTCGGCGGTTCCGCGAGGATCTGCAGCGCGAGCGGGGGCTCTCGGCGTCCGACGCCGACAAGCTGCTCCAGGGCTTTGAGGTGAGCGAGGTGCTCACCCCGTTCCTGCAGACCCGGGGCGAGGAGCTGGCGGTCGGCATCGAGCGCGCCGCCGCGTTCCTCCAGACCGCGGCCCGCTCCTCGACCGGGCTGTCCCGGTTGTACACCTCGGGCGGCGGCGCGCGGATTCCGGGGCTCACCAAGACGCTGTCCGACCGGCTCCGGATGCCGGTGGAGCTCGCCAACCCGATCAAGCGGCTGCAGGTCGGCGACGGGGTGTTCGACGGGATGAACATCGATGAAATCGCGCCATTGCTGATGCTTCCGGTGGGTCTCGCGCTGCGTACCGCAGCCTGAGCCCCGCCCTCACGCACCGAAGGCGTCCATGATCTCGATCAACCTCAAGCCGGGCTCCAGACGCGCGAAGTCGGGCGCGTCGTTCGCCAGCGGGCTGAGCACGCTCAAGGGGCTACCCGGCAAGGTCAAGGATCCCTGGCCGATGGCCGCGGTGGTCATCTGGGTCCTGGCGCTGGGCTTCCTCGGGTATGTGGGCCTCGGTTCGGCCACGAAGATCCACTCCCTGGACTCGGAGCTCACCAAGGCCCGGGCGGAAAACCGCCGGTACCGCTCCTTCCTCGCGGAAAAGAAGCGCGCGGAATCCGCCCGGGACTCGGTGGTCATCCAGATCGCCACCATCCGGGCCGTGGACGGGGACCGCTACGTCTGGCCCCACATTCTCGACGAAGTGACCCGCGCGCTGCCGCCGTATACCTGGCTCATCGATCTGACCACGGTCGCGCAGCCGGTCACGGTCGACAGCACTTCCGCCGTCCCGCCGGCGGTCAGCGTGCAGATGGTGGGTCGCACGATGGACATCCAGGGGTTCACCCGGTTCATGCGCCAGTTGGAGGACTCACCCTGGCTCAAGGACGTGACGGTGGTCTCGACCGAAACGGTCATCGAGCGCGGCCGCGCGGTGACCGCCTTCACGGTCAGAGCCAGTTACGACCGGCCGGGCAAGGGATCCGCACAGACTACCGCCGCTCCACCCGCCGGGGAGAAATAAGCCATGGCGCTTCTCGATTCCCCGCGCAGCAAGGCAATCACTGCGATCATCCTCGGCCTGCTCGTCGGGTACATGGTCTACACCGGCGACGGGTTGAGCACCATTGGATTTGCGGGCCTGAAGGCCGGGCAGGATAAGGCCAAGGCGCTGCAGGATTCGATCGCCGGACTCAACGCGCAAACCGACAGCGTGAAGAAGGACCTCGCCAAGGGCTCGATCGAGGATCTGAAAAAGAAGACCGAGGCCTACCGCGGCACGCTGGAGACTCTGCGGCAGCTGGTGCCGGACCGGAACGAGGTTCCCGGGCTGATCGACGCGATTTCGACCCGCGCCAAGATCCGCGGGGCCCATCTCG
Source organism: Gemmatimonadota bacterium (assembly GCA_041491785.1). Classification (GTDB taxonomy): domain Bacteria; phylum Gemmatimonadota; class Gemmatimonadetes; order Gemmatimonadales; family GWC2-71-9; genus JABFSM01. The sequence goes on from JBGPVQ010000091.1 coordinate 7,443, forward strand.
CCTCGGTCACGCCGCAGCCGGTGGAGGGCGGCCCGACGCCGTTCGACACCTACCGGTACAAAATGTCGGTCATCGGGCACTACGATCAGATCGGCGAGTTCTTCACCGACGTGGCGGGATTGAAGCGGATCATCGTGCCGATCGACGTCTCGCTGGTGGCGGCCAATCCGACCTCGGCGCGCGCCCTGGGCGACACGTCGAAAGCGATGCTCGAAGCCCGATTCATGGTGAAGACGTACGTCAAGTCCGCCGGGGCGGAAGGAGAGCCGCGTGGCAACTAGAGCGCTCGGACCGGCCGCCCTGCTGCTCGCGCTGCTCGCCGGGTGCGGTGGAGGGGGCGGCACGGCGGCCAAGCCGCCGGCCAAGGACCCCGCCGCCGGGGTCGAGGAAGAGGGCACCGCCGCCGCCAAGCCGGCGCAGCCCGGCGCCCCCGCCAAGAAGGCCGTCGTCAAGATCGACGAGTCGCTGATTCCGGAGCCCGGGACCCCGATTGCCCGGGAGAGCTACCAGTACGCCGGGGGCAGCCGGGATCCGTTCGCCTCGGTGCTCGAGCTGAACAACAGCGGCCCCGAGCTCGGCGACCTCGACCTGGTGGCCATCTACTATCAGGACCACGCGCCGGCCGCCAGCGTGGCGGTCCTGCACGACCGGATCAGTGCCAAACAGTATCGCGTCCGCGCGGGAGAGCGGCTGGGCCGGATGAAGGTGGTCGATGTCCGGCAGAGAGACGTGACCTTCAGCATCGATGACTACGGGACGGAGCGGCAGGAGACCCTGTCACTCCGCAAGCAGCAGGGAGGCAATACACCATGATCCATCGTTCCTGGTCACTTCTTGCGACCGCCCTTCTCCTCGCGGCCCCGCCCGTCCACGCCGGGGCCGGACGCGACGGCGAGGTCCGCGCGGTGAGCCTCGTCCCGACCTCGGGGCGCGCCGAACTGATCATCCAGGTGCAGGGGGCGGTGGAAATTACCGACCGGACCCTCCGCGATCCGAACCGTATCTTCATCGACATTACCGGTGCGACGCTCGCGCCGGGAATGGATCAATCCTCCTACGACGGCGTCAAGCGCGCCGGCGTGCTGAACGTCCGGGTCAAGCAGTACACCCCGAACGTGGTGCGCGTCGTCCTCGACGTCGAGCAGCTGGTGCCCTATCGGGTGGAGCGCACCCCCGACGCCATCCGGGTGTCCTTCGGCGCCGAGCAGGGCTTCACGGCGTGGAGCCCGGGCGGGGTCTCGATGCGCGAGCCGTCCGTCACGGCACCCGCGCCCCGCGCGGTCGAGTCCGCGCCGGAGCCGGCCGAGTCCCCCGCGGTAAGCAAGGCCATGGGCCGGGTGCAGGGCCGCAACGTGCCCCGCATCACGGTCACCTGGAACAACGCCAGCATCGAAGAGGTGGTCGGAGGGTTCCAGGCCATCAGCGGCCAGTCGATCATCC
>JBGPVQ010000092.1:0-8862 GCA_041491785.1 Gemmatimonadota bacterium
CCACACTGGCAATCGGGGTGACGTTGCCAAGCGATTCGATGCGCACCGGCACCCTTTTTCGCTCGGCGATTGCGACTTCGACCGGCACCGGACGGGCGGATTGCGCGCGGCTGGCCGCACCGCTGTCGCTGGTCGGAGCGTTCGGTCTCATGGTGATCACCGGCACGCCGCTCAACGTGTCGTCCTTCATGGGACTCATCTTGCTGATCGGACTGATCGTCAAGAACGGAATCATCCTGCTTGACGCGGCCCGGCATTTCGGGGAGTCGGGGCTCGAGCCGCGGGAGGCGTTGCTGCGCGCGGGACGGCTCCGGCTCCGCCCCATCCTGATGACCACCCTCTGCACCCTGGCGGGGCTCTTCCCCCTGGCGCTCGGGATCGGGTCCGGCGCCGAGCTCCAGCGGCCGCTCGCCGTCGCAGTGTTGGGCGGACTCACCCTCTCCACCCTGGTGACGCTGCTGCTCCTGCCGGTGGGGCTCGAGGCGGCCGGCGCGCTCCGCGATCGGACCTAGAACTCGAGGCTCAGCCCGAGGCCCTTCGGCTTGATCAGAATCTTGGATTCCCGCCGATGAACGAAACGGGCCGAGAGGATGCCCATGCCCGCTCCGAATACCACGTCCGACATCCAGTGGCGATCGTCGTGCATCCGGGCGTAGGCAGTGAGGGTGGCGAGGCTGTAGAAGAACAAGTCATCCCACGTCCCCTTGATCTCTCGGGCGAAGGAGGTGGCGAGGGCAAACGACACCACGGTGTGCCCGGAGGGGAAGGAATTGGTCTTGTCCTTCACGTTGAACGGGTGGAACTTGAATGCATTGTCCGTACCGGGACGCTCCCGGCCGACAATGGTCTTGAGGACGATCGCGCCCGCGCCGGCCAGCAGCGTCGACTTCAGCGCTCGGGAGCTTACCCCGTACAGTTTCTGGCTGCCGACCGCCTTGCCGGCCACCGAAGCCACCAGAAGGGTGGGATAGACATACACCCCGTTCCCCAGCGCGTTGCCGATGTCGGAGGCGGTACGCCCGAAGCGGTCGGTCGGGTCGTGAATCGTGTTTCGGAGCTGCTGGTCGAACGCGAAGGCGAGGCCGGTGGTGGCCAGGACCGCGAGGACTTCCCCCGTGCGGAGGATCGGCTTGTTGGCCCGCGCGATGGTCGCGGAATCGATCTTCGGCTGCTGTGCCTGGACCGATTGGACGGCGAGCAGGGACCCGAGGAGCAGGATGGTCAATCGGACGCGCATGTATTCAGGACCTCCAATCGTTGGCTGCATCGACGAACATCTTGAATAACCGCCGGGTACGCTCGTCACGGTCCTCGAAGATTTCCGGGTGCCATTGTACTCCCACCAGGAAATGATCGGTGCCGGATTCAACCGCCTCGATGAGGCCGTCGGAAGCGTGCGCCGTGGCGACGAGCGCCGGGGCCAGCGCCTTGACGGCCTGATGATGCATGCTGTTGACCGGAATGGTGGGCGCCTCGAAGGCGCCGTGGAGCCGCGAGCCGGGAAGGACGACCACCTCGTGGGCAAGGTGGTCCCGGCTGTAGCCTGCGGTTGGAAAGTAGTCGTGTTTGATGGCGCGGGGAACCTGCGCCTCGATGTCCTGCCAGAGGGTGCCGCCCAGCGCCACATTGAGGACCTGGTGGCCTCGGCAGAGCCCCAGCACCGGCTTCCGGTCCGCGATGGCCCACCGGGTCAGCTGGAGCTCCACCGCGTCGCGGGCGTGATCGGTCCGGCCCAGGCGGGGATGGGGCGTTTCGCCGAAGCTGGCCGGATCCATGTCCACGCCGCCGGCCAGCAGGAGCCCGTCGATGCGGTCATACACCGCGCGGAGCGTATCGGTGCCCGCGCCGAACAGCGGCACCATCACCGGCACCGCACCGGCGTCGGCCGCGGCCAGGTAGTACCGGGAGTTCATGACCCACGAATGCGGCAAGCCTTCGGGAATCCCGTCGATGGCCTGGAGGGTCTGGGCGGGAATCCCGATCAGCGGTCGATTCACGAAATCACTCCTGCCTCGGTCTCGCGGATCAGCAGATCCACGACGTCTTTCAGATTGCCGGTCTGGTCGAACACCGCGAGCTGGCGGTCGGCGCTGGTGCCTTCGGCGAGAATCCGGAAGGCATACTCGACTTCCTTCCGGCTGCCCAGCTCGTCGAGGACGTCGTCGAGGAACCACTCGAGCATCTCCCGGATCAGCTCGCGCGCGGGGAGCTCGGTGCCCTTGCCGAAGTCGATCAGTTTGCCGTCGAGTCCGTAGCGCAGCGCCCGCCACTTGTTCTCCTCGATGAACGCCACCGGGTAGAGGCGGAAGGAGAGGTTGTCGCGGCGGAGCTTCCACAGCTTGGCGATGATGGCCTGGAAGATGGCGCCGATGCACACCGCCTCGTCCACCCGGGTGCAGACGTCGCAGACCCGGAACTCGAGGGTGGGGTAGCTCCAGCTGGGCCGGAGGTCCCACCAGATCTTCGAGGCGTTCGGGATCGACTTGGTCTCCACCATCACGTTCACGACGTCCTCGAACTCGCCCCAGCCGGTCAGTGACCGGGGGATACCGGTGCGGGGGAAGGAGCGGAACACCACGCTGCGGTATGACTTGAGCCCGGTACGGCGCCCCATCCAGAACGGTGAGCTGGTCGAGAGGGCCAGCACGTGGGGGAGGAAATAGCGCGACACGTTCATCGCGTCGATCAGGAACTCACGGTCCTCGATGCCGATGTGCACGTGGGTTCCGAAGATGAGCAGCGCCTGCGCCAGGTCCTGGAGGTCCTCCCGGACCCCCATGTACCGCTCCAGCGGCGTGATCTCCTGGTCCATCCAGGAGGAAAACGGGTGGCTTCCCGCCGCCGCGACCTTGAGGCCCTTCCGCGCGGCGAGATCCATCACCAGGCGCCGGAGCCGCACCAGCTCTCCGCGTACCTCCGCGGCCGTGTGGCACACCTTGGTGCCGACCTCGACCATCGACTGGTGCAGTTCGGGCTTGATTTCGCCCATGACCAGCGACTCGTCCTTGAGGATCTCGGTGATGTAGGAGCGGAGCTCCCGGGTGACCGGGTCGATGATCTGGTACTCCTCCTCGATCCCGATGGTCAGCGATGGCGGCTTCATCGTTTCTCCACCACGAATGTCGGAACGGTGCTGCCACCTCCCGCGGTCACGTTTACCAGGGTGGCGGTGCTCACGCGCGTCAGGCAGCCATCCGCGTACCTGCCGCCGAAAACGAACGGCGCCGTATCCACGATCCGGTCGGCCAGGACCATCCCGCCGTCGGTCCAGCTCGGAAAGCTTTCGCTGGGGAGCCCGATCCGCTCCTGCACGATGTAGGGAGCGGCGAGGGCGGTCTTGAGGGCGGCCTCCCATCGGGCGGCGTCCACCTCCCATCCGAGCACGATCCCCGCGCCGCCGTAATCGTCGTTGGGCTTGAGGACCAGGCGCTCGCGGTGCTCGGCGATCCAGGGCACTAGGTCGATGGGACTGCCGTGGAGCACCGTCTTTCGCTCCTCGACCACGCGGGTCCATGGCACATGCTCCGCGATGGCCCGCCGCTCCGCCCGTTCGAAGAGGCCGGCGTTGCGCTCGTCGGAGAGCACCGCCAGCGACGCCTTCTTGTGGAGAATCTTGCACCGAAACGAATTCACCATGCACACCGCGCCGGTACGGACCGCCCGCACGATGGGGTGATTGAGCCCGCCGTCCTCGATCAGCTCGTGAATCAGCACCCGCTTGTAGATCAGGTCGATCGGGGTTCCCGCGGCCACCAGCCGGCCGCCCACCAGCTCGCATTCGCGTACGTCGGCGATCACGCAGCGGACGCCCATCGCCTCGAAGTAGCGCTGGTACAGGACGAACTCGCTGTAGGTCGGCACTTCCTTCCAGTCGAGGATCCCGATCACCGGCTGCTCCCGGCGGCCCTACCATCGGGCGTAGGCGGAGAGCAGGGCGTGCAGGACGTTCGGCACGGCGGGCAGCGGCCGGAGCGTGTACCGCCCGAGGAACGGCCGCGCCGCCGGGATGGCCAGGAAGAGCTCGGTGAGGGCGTCGTTGTAGGCGGACCCCGCGGGCGTTTCCGCGTTGTACTCGGTGAAGCGGAGCCGCCCATCCTCCGGATCGAAGAAGGCGTCGAGCCGGGACACCGGGGAAGCGGGAACCCGCGGGTCCTCCAGGACCAGGGTCCGCTCCCAATCCGGCAGGCAGAACTGCCGGAGTATTCCCGGATCCGCGAGCGCCGCCTGAAGCGCCTTGTCGAAGGCGCCGAGCAGCACCGCAATCCTGGCCCGGAGCAGGTCGTATTGTTCGATGGTCAGGAACCGCGGCCGGAGCACCGTGCAGAGCGGCCGCTCGCCGAAGAAGAGGCCCCGGCGGCGGAGCTGCTCGGTAAGCCAGCCCGACGACTCGGCGGCAACCTCCGGCGTGAGTCCCTCGTGCCAGGCGTCGATCGCGTCGCGCAGCAACCTCACCCGCCCTTCACGGTCCAGCCGGGAGCCGCGCCGGCGCGCCGCCGGCCGCCCAGGAAACTCTCCCAGGAAGGACGCGGGGCGGCGGGCGGCTCCTTGGCAAGCCGGATCGTCATATCGGCTATGTGGCTCACCACCCATTCGAAATTGGGCGGGGTGAGCGAATAGATGTCCATATCGGGCGCCGGATTCATGAAGTCGATCGCGTAGGGGATCCCGTCGCGAATGGCCCATTCGATCGAGTTCATGTCGTACCCCAGCGCGCGCACCAGGGTCCGGGAATCGTCGATGACCCGCTGCATCAGCTTGGGCGGAAGGAATTCGCGCTCGCCATGGTACTTGCGCGCCTTGGGATCGTACTTGATCGGGAGGATGTCGTCCTGGCCCAGGCACACGCAGCGGACGAACTCGTCCCAGTGGATGAACTCCTGCGCGATCATGGTGAGGAGTCCGGAGTGGTCGTAGTTGTGGAGCAGATCCTCCAGCGTATTGCAAACGTAGACTTCCTTCCAGCCGCCGCCGTGCGCGTCCTTGAGAATACAGGGCATTCCCACGTAGTCGGCCACCGCCTGCCAGTCGAGCGGGAACATCAGATTCCGGAGCGATTCGCTGTGCACGATCCCCGGGACGTACTCCTTGTTGGGAAGTACCACCGTCTTGGGGCTGGCGAGCCCCAGCGAGGTGGCCAGCGTGGCGCCGAAAAATTTGTCGTCGGCGCTCCACATGAACGGATTGTTGACCACCGTGGTGCCCCGCAGCACCGCGTGCTTGAGAAAGGTCCGGTAGAACGGCACCTCGTGGGAAATCCGGTCGATGATGACGCGATACTCGGCTGCCTCATCCATCCGGGGGGCGCCCAGCTGCACAAACTCGGCGGTGATCCCGTCGTTCCGGCGGTTCACCTCCTCGATGAACGCCGGGGGAAAGGACCATTCGCGGCCGACGATGAGGCCGATCTTCACTGGCATGCGTGGAGCTCCTTAGTCATGTCCCCCAATGTACCGTCGAATCATCTTCTCCCAGTACGGCCAGTCGTGCGCCCACCCGTCCCACTCGCGTAGCGCATTGCCGATGCCCTTGCCCCACAGGATTCCCGAAAACTGGAGATTGTTCTGGTAGGAGGGATCCTCCTTCCCGATAGCCAGGATGATGTCCTGCCGCCGGAACGCCTCCAGCCTGCCCGGCTCGTGCTCGTGCTGCATGAAGTCGAACGGATTGCAGGTGTAGACGTTGAGGTCGGAGTATCCCTCGGTCATCGATTTCACGTCGTACATCCCGGAGAGCCCGATGATCCGGTGCACCCGCTCCGGGTGGCGCAAGCCGAAGCTGGCGGCGTGGTACGCGCCGAAGCTGGCCCCGACGGTAATGACGAACGGATCGGGATTGACCCGTTCGGTGAACGGAAGCGCCTCGGTCAGGAGGTAGTGATCGTACTGCAAGTGACGCCAGGCGCGGGTGCCCGGGTGGATGTCCTTGTTGTACCAGCTCTCATCGTGGACGTGATCCAGGCAGAACATCTGGATCCAGCCGTTGTCGAGATGGTCGGCCAGCACCTCGTGCATGTGCCGGTCCCGCCATTCATAGCAGCTGCCCAGCGTGGTCGGGAATACCAGCACCCGCGCGCCGGCGTGACCGAAGACCTCGAGGTGCATCTCGCGGCCGAGGGTGGGGCTCATCCAGGAATGGTGCTCGTGCCGCATTGGTCGGTTCAGCTCCGCCGGTTACCGGTGGCTACTCGCCGCTCCCCAGCAGGAACGGCAGCGCCGCCTTGAATCTCCGTCCCCACGCCGCCTCGTCGTGATCACCGCCCGCCTCCTCGACATAGGAGAGATCGCGGCCTGCCACGTGCCCCGCCGCCGTCAGCAATTCCCGAAGCCGGCGTACGTCCAGCAGGGCCTCGTCACCCTCCTCGGTACCGACGTCGAGGTGCACCCGCCCCACCGCGAGGGAGCCCATCTCCTCGACAAACCGGAGCATGGCGCCGTCGGCGAACCAGAGGGCGGGGCTCTGCACCCCCGCCGCGCCGAAGACCTCCGGGTAGCGGTAGAGGCCGTACAGGCTGATCAAGCCGCCGAGGGACGAGCCGGCGATGACGGTATGAGGACGCCCCGGAAGGGTCCGGTAGGACGCATCCACGAGCGGTTTGACCGTTTCAACAAGGAAGGCGAGGTATCGGTCACCCCCGCCTCCCCCGTGGATAATATCGCGAAACGGACTGTACTCATAGCGACGGCGGCGCCCCATATTCGGAACGCCGATCACGATCGCCGGGTCGCCGTCTCGGGCCCGGTCCGCCAGGATTTCCGGCATACCCCAGTCGCCGGCGTAACTGGTCTTGGGGTCGAACAGATTCTGGCCGTCGTGCAGGTACACGACCGGATATCGGGCCGTACCGTTCGGGTATCCCGGCGGCAGGGCGACCAGCAGATCGCGGTAGTTCCGGAGCTGCGGGCTCAGGATCTCGGGCAGCACCTCCAGGGTCACCGCTTCCGGCTCCCCGGTACCGGGAAGCGGGTATTCACGACGCTCGATCATGTTCTCCCGGAGCCAGTGTCCTCACACTCTCGAACCGTGTATGATACCCGTGGGCACTCGGGCCCCTCACTCTCGCGGAGACCCCCATGCGTTCCGTCGCTCGCCCCACCCTGCTGGTCCTCGTCGCGTTGGCGGCTTCGGGGTCCGCATTCGCCCAGACCGGGGCGCCGGCCTCCAAGACCGGATTCTCCATCACTCCCTATATCGGCGTGTTGATCCCGACCAAGGATCTGCTCAACTACAACAGCCAGACCACCAAGCTGCCCATCGGGTTCGTCATCGGTGGGCGCCTGGGCATCGGCCTCGGCAAGCGGGTCGGCATCGAGGGGGACGTCGGCTACTCCCCCGGCTCCCTCGAGATCTCCTCGACCGGCAGTGCCTTCAATCAGGACGTCAAGACCCTCACCGGGGGCGGGAAGCTCACCTTCTATCTCATTCCCCGCACCAGCCCGTTCTGGATCGGCGTGAGCGGCGGCGTCGGCGCGGTGCGCCACAGCTTCGCGCCGGGTGGTGCGGCCGTGACGGCCGGACTCAAGTCCGGCACCAACGTCGGCGGAATCGTGGGCGCCTCGGCGGGAATCCGGCTCGGCCGGATCCTGGCGATCAATTTCGGCGTCGAGGATTACCTCTACAACGCAAGCTTCGACGCGACCGGCGGGAAGACGGCGGCAGAGAAGCAGCACGACGTCCGATTCACCGGTGGCGTCCGGATCCCCTTCCTCGGCTTCTGAGCGAACGCCGCCGAGAAATACAACGGCCCGGGCTCTCGCCCGGGCCGTTGCCTTTCCGCCGGTGCCGGTCAGTACCGCCAGTTCACCCGCATGTAAGCAAAGCGGCCGTTGAACCCGAACGGTGAAATGCCGTTGTACGGGAAAATGCCGAAGTTCGAATTCCCGGCGGTGTTTGCGTTCCCCAGGCTGTTCTTGTCGGGGTAGACGTCGAAGATATTGTCCGCGCCGATCATCAGCGTGAGCTTCTTGTTGTACGTGTAGGAGGCGCTCGCGTCGCTGATGTACTGGGCGCTGAAAGTTTGATCGAGGGACCCGTCGGTGAGCGTGCCGTAGCTGGTCACCTCGCCGTAGCGGTGGGTGCCGGCGTTGAAGATCCAGTCCTGGTAGGTAAGCACACCCGCGAGGTTGAAGTTGTTCCGCGGCTGCCCCTTCTCGATCCGGGCGCGCTCCACCCGGTCGAACAGCACCGACCCGAAGTTGACCAGGACGCCCGGGGTCGGCTGCACGTTCTGCACCGTGTTCTTGTTGTTGTTGTACCCGAGGGTGAACCGGGCCGTCGCCGCCGTGCCGAGCGCCAGGCCGTACCCGGCCACGATGTCCACTCCCGCCGTCCGGGTGTCGATCGCGTTGGTGAAGAACCGCGCGCCGCCCACCCCCACGAAGCCTTGCCCGGCCAGGAAGGCCACCACCGAGGGATCGTTGAAGGTTCCCGAGAGCACGATCCGGTTCTTGATCGTGATTTTGTAATAGTCGGCGGTGATGGTGAGCCCCTTGGCGGGATAGAACGCGATGCCGAAGCTGGTGTTCTTCGACTTCTCCGGCTTGAGCTCCGTGGCGCCCAGCGCCTTGGCCACCGGATCGCTCACCGGGAAGGTGCGATTCTCGTTGGGCACTCCGTTGACGAAGTTCGTGGCTGTCGAAGAGAACCACGACTGGCCCAGCGAGGGCGCCCGGAAGCCGGTGCTGTAGGCGCCGCGGAAGGCGATACCCTTGGCCGGCTCATAGCGGCCGCTCACCTTGTAGTTGGCGGTGCTGCCGAAATCGCTGTAATGCTCCGCGCGGCCCGCCGCGCCCAGCACCAGCGCGTTGGTCACGTTGGTTTCGAGATCGATGTAGCCCGCCACGTTGCTGCGATTCTTGTTGACCG
>JBGPVQ010000093.1:0-8742 GCA_041491785.1 Gemmatimonadota bacterium
CCGACCGCCACACCCAGGAATACGCCGAGCCCCACCGACCAGGGGGCGACCGCGGCCGGCAGCGGGGTCAGCGCGCGCACCAGGAATGCGAGCCCGATGCCGGTGGCGATGCCGATCGCGGCCCCGACGGTCGACAGCGTCGCGGATTCGACGATGAATTGCGCCAGAATGTCGCGGCGCTTGGCTCCGAGGGCCTTCCGAATCCCGATTTCCCGGGTGCGCTCCGCCACCGCCATCAGCATGATGTTCATGATCACGATGCCGCCCACCACCAGCGAAATGGCCACCAGGCCGGGGAGCGCGGTGAAGAGAATCGCGGAAATCTTCTTCCACCCCTCGAGCGCACCCTCCGCAGTCTGCATGGCGAAGTTGTCTTCCTGTCCCGGCTTGAGCCGGCGCTGGATCCGCATCGCCTCCTCGACCTGACCCAGCGCGATCTGCATTTGCGCGGCGCTCTGGGCCTGGACGTGGAGCTCGTCCATGAAGCCCAGCCGGCAGGCGGCCCGGTGCACCGGTGCGTCGAACGGGACCACGACGAACTTGTCGAGCGAGAACCCGAAGATCGTGCCCTGCTTCGCCATCCGACCGACCACCCGGTAGGGCAGCCCCTCGATCGTGATATCCTTGCCGATCGGGTCGGCGCCCTTGTACAGCTTGTCGGCCACTTCCCAGCCGATGACCGCCACCGCCAGGCCGGCCTTGGCCTCCTGCGCCGTGAAGACCCGGCCGGTCTCCAGATCGAGGTTCTTGATCCGGAAGATCGCTGGGTCCGCGGTCCAGATTTCCACCCCCTTCGCGGTTTTGCCGTTCCACATCACCGAGAGACCCTGGCTGCAGTACCGGGAGTAGAGGGCCGGCGTCGTCACGTGGGTTTCGATGTACTCGGCCTCGGCGTAATTGATCCGGGGCCGGCGCTGCCAGGCCTTCCATTGGTCTTCGGTGACGTTGCCGGAGCTGAAGTTCGGCATTCGCCGCAGCTGGAAGGTGTTCAAGCCGATCAGCTTGTTGGCGAACTGATCCTCCATGTACACGTTCATGCCCTGCACGATCGAGACGACCGCAATCAGGAAGGTGACCCCGATCAACACCCCCAGGAGGGAGAAGAAGCTCTTGAGCTTCTGGGTGCGGATGGTGCCCAGGGCCATCCCGACCGCGTCCTTGATCAGCATCTTAGGCGGCCCGGCGCTGGTTGGGGCTGTCGCTGGCCACCCGGCCATCCTTGAGTTGGACGACCCGGTCCGCGTGAGCGGCGATCTCGGCCTCGTGGGTGACCATGATCACGGTCTGCCCCTGGGCGTGCAGGCTCTCGAACACCCGCATGATCTCCTCGCTGGTGGTGCTGTCGAGGTTGCCGGTGGGCTCGTCCGCGAGCAGGATCGCCGGATCGTTGACCAGCGCCCGGGCGATTGCCACGCGCTGCCGCTGGCCTCCGGAGAGCTCGTTGGGGCGGTGCAGCATCCGGTCGGCCAGCCCCACCCGGGTCAGGGCGGCCTTGGCGCGCTGCCGCCGCTCCCGCGCCGAGACGCCGCCGTAGACCAGCGGCAGCTCGACGTTCTGCAGCGCCGAGGCCCGGGGCAGGAGGTTGAAGGTCTGGAACACGAAGCCGATCTCCCGATTGCGTACCCGGGCCAGGGCGTCGTCGGGCATCCGCGACACCTCCTGACCATTGAGCCAGTATTCGCCGCTGGTCGGGGTATCGAGGCAGCCGATCAGATTCATCATCGTCGACTTTCCCGACCCCGACGGGCCCATGATCGCCACGTATTCATTCCGGCGGATCTCGAGGGTCACCCCCCGGAGCGCCTGGACCGTCTCCGCCCCCATCTGGTAGACGCGGGTCAGGTCCCGGATCTGGATGACGAGGTCGCTCATGGGGTCTTCTTCTGCGCGTCCGCGCTCTTGAGGTCCCGGAGCTGCCGCACCTTGGTGCTGTCCTTGAGGTCGCGCACCGCCTGGTAGGGGCCCGCGACGACGGTGTCGCCCTTCTTGAGGCCGTCCAGCACCTCGAAGTGCTCTTCGCCGGCGATCCCGACCTTGACGGGCTTGAAGCTGGCGATGCCGTTCTTCACCACGAACACGCCCTCCCGCTCCTTCTTCTTCTTCTCCGTCGCGGTGGCCGCGCCGACCGGGGCGCCGGCGCCCGACTTGACCTCGTTGGGAACGTCCTCGTGCTCCCGCACCGTCAGCGCGATGATCGGAATCGACAGCGCCTGTTTGCGGGTGTCGGTCACGATCCGGGCGGTGGCCGAAAGGTCCGGGCGGATGCCGGCGGGGGGATGGTCGAGGGTGACCTCGACGTCGAAATCCACCGCGCGGTCGGTCGAGCCGCCGCTGGCCGCGCCGGTCTGCCCGAGCTTGGCGCTGTTGCTGATCTTGGTGACCCGCCCCACGAACGCGGTGTCGGGGAAGGCGTCGATGGTGACCGACACCGAGTCCTGGAGCTGGAGCCGCACCACGTCGGTCTCGTCCACCTGCACTTTGGCGAGGACCACCGAGAGGTCGGCGATGCTCATCAGCAGACCGGTTTCCTTCGAGAACGTGCCGGGAACCGCCACCTCACCCGGCTCGACCGCCAGCCGAACCACCCGGCCGTCGATCGGCGAGACCAGCTTGGTCTTGGCGAGATTGCTCCTGGCCTCGGCGAGCGCGGCTCGCGCCTGATCGACCCCCGCCTGCGCCGCCTTGAGGTTGGCCTCGGCGACATCGTAGGCCTGGACCGCCTGTTCCACGACCTCCCGGGCGATCAGCTCGGCGTTGACTCGCTGAATCTCCAGCGAGCGGTCGCGCTGGCGCTTCGACTGATCACGGTTGGTGCGCGCCTGGGCAAGGCTCGCCTCCGCGGACGCGACCTGACCCTCGAGCCGGCTGACGATCGAGAGATACTGCGCCGGATCGATCTGGAGGAGAAACTGGCCCTTCTTGACCAGGTCGCCTTCCTTGACCGCGATCTCGGTGATCCGGCCGGTGATATCCGCGCTGATGTCCACCTTGGTCTTCGCCTCGATCTTGCCGCTCGAGGTGACCGCGGCCACCAGGTCGCGCGCCGACACCGGCTCCAGCCTGACCTCGGTGGCGCGGCTGCCCTTCTTCGCGGCCGTCAGGGCGAAGAGCCCGCCGGCTGCCACGACGACGATCGTGGCGAAGAGGGTCCATTTGGCACGACGTGACATGGTCGATCCTCTCGTTCAGCGCAGTGGGCGGCCGACCGCGAATTCGAGCAGCGCGATGGCCTTGTGGTATTCGTAGATGGCGTTCACGTAGTCGCCCTCGGCGCGGGTCACGTTGTTCTGCGCATCCGAGACTTCGAGGGAGGAACCGCTCCCCAGCCGGTAGCGATCCTGGGCCAGCCGCAGCTGCTCCCGGGCGGATTGCCGATTCTGTTCCTGCACCTGGATCGCCTGAAAATCGTTCAGCACCGCGAGATAGCGCCCGGCCACGTCGGTCTCGACCTGGAGCTCGCGCGCCCGCACGCTCTCGGCCAGATCCTCCTGGGCCGCCCGAGCCTGGGCCACCTGGAGGTTCCGCGAGAAGCCGTCGAAGATCGGCAGCGAGATGCTGAGCCGGGCCGAGAACGGCTGCTTGGTGAACCGGAACGGAAAGACGCTGTTGCTCTTCAGGATCCGGTCCCGGAATTCGGGGGTGAGATTGTCTCCGGTGGCGTCGAGATTCGAGAACGCGTTGCAGTCCGCGATCACGCCGCCGTTGGGGTAGCCGGGGACGCCACCGCCGGGCAGCGTCTGAATGAGCGTGTTCTGGAAGCGGCAGTTCTCCGCCGTTTGCTGTGCGCTGGAGACCCGGGCGCCGAGCAGCAGCGACGTATTGGTGAACTGCTGGGTGAAGCCGTCGTATGAGGCCGACGCGGAGAGCGACGGCAGGAATTGCGATTTGGCCGCCCGCACGCTCCAGTTGGCCGCCTGGTCACGGGCGCGCAAGGCCTTGAGCGAGGGGTTCTCCTCCCGCGCCAGATCGAGCAGGTGTTTCTGGTCGAACTGCGGCTGGGTCACGGGGAACGAGTCCACCAGCGCCACCGCCTCCGGCAGTGCCGGGATCGAGATCCCCATCCGCCGGAACAGCTCGAGCTTCGAGTCGTTCTCGGTCTGCTGGGCCCGGAGCAGGGCGATGTCCGACTGGCCCTTCTGCACTTCGGCCTGCCGCACGTCCAGCATGGTCGACTGGCCGACCTGATACTTTGCCCGCGCCAGGGCCAGGAAGTCGGAGTTCCGCTGAACCTGTTGCCGCGCGACCTCAGTCTGGGCCACCGCCTGCAACGCGGTCAGGTACTGCACCGTGATGTCGTTGCGGAGCGATTCACCGGCATTGCTGATGTCGGCATCCACCGCATGGCGGTTGGCCTTCTGCTGCGCGGTGGCCGTGAGCGTGCTCCCCGAGAACCGCCAGCCGAACGACAGCCCGTAGTTGGAGGTGATCGACGGCGAGGACTGGTTGAACGTCGAGCCGCCGAAGGTCGACTGGCCCGACCCCGTGTATCCCAGGCCGCTGCTCACGTCGAAGGTCGGAAGCAGCGCGGAGTACGCATTCCGCACCGCCCAACCAGCCGGCATCGCGTCGTTCAAGGTCTGTCGATACGTGGGGCTGTTCCGGTGCGCCTGGTCGAGCGCCTCGGCCATGCTGAGGCGAACGGTGGTGGCGGCGCGGGCCGGCGCGGCCGGAGTCGGCTGTTGCGCCCGCAGGCCGGCGGGCAGCAGCACAGCAAGGCCGAGAAGGGCAGGTGCCCAGCGAGTCATGGCGAGCTTCCTTGTCGGGCGGTCAAGAGACACATCGTATAACGGGGCAACGTCTCAAAAGGTTTCAGCTTGCGACGAACGCGGGATAAGATAATGCGGTGGCAGAGTTTAGGGAAATGGGCGCTCCGTCAACTCAAGCGCTCGGACAGGGTCTCCACGATCGCGGCGTACATCGCTGCCCCTCGCTCGGCGGTGGCCGAGAGGTCGGGAGGAATGCGGGAGGTCTCCACCAATTCAGGCGCCAGGTAGAGCATGAGCGATGTGTCGACCTCGCCCCCGTGCCAGGGGCCGGACCGTGAGCTGCGCAGCGGAGCCAGGGAGGGGAGGGAAAGGATGTCGATCACCCGCACCCGGCCGGTGGTGCGAATGGTCGAGAGTGCCTCCAGGTGCTGGTCCGCGGCGTGGGCGGTGAGGATCAACGTGTCGCGGACGCCTGCCACCTCTTCCCAGACGGCGATAAGTTCGTTGACGGTGCGGTGGAGAGTCTTCCGGGTCAGGGCCGCCGTGCCCGGCCGCGGGTCTTCGCGGGTGGCGTGCACTCCGAATTCGAGGGTCGGGGTGCGGGGAATCCCGGTGCGGGCGGACAGGTCATCGGCCAGCCGCTCCAGGATCACGGTGTCGCAGCCGAGGGGGAGGTGGGGGCCGCGCGCCTCCAGCGTCCCCGCCGGCACCAGCAGCCGGGGCGTCGCGGCAAGGACCTCGGCGGCCCGGGCCGGAGTCATCTCCTTCAACCGCAGCGGACGCGCCATCTGAACACTCCCTTTCCCTGGTGGGTCGTCACCCTCGCAGGCGCTGCGGTCGCGTCGGGGGAGTGGCTTCGCGCCCCGTCGCGGCTCGCGGCTCTCGCGGCGCTGGCCCTTCTGCTGCTGACGCTGGCGCTCAAGCGGCGGGGCTGGATTGCCCTGCCGCTCCTGGCGACCGCCGCGGCAATCGGCACCGCCGAGTGGCGGATCGAGCGCCTGGAGCGGCAGTGGCCGGTGGAACGCGAGGCCCGGATCGAGGCGGCATCGGGGCGGCTCGCCAACGAGCTGCGCGCGGCGCGCGCGCTGGCCGATTCGCTCGCCCGCCGCGGAGTGGCGGTGGCCGAGCTCCCTCAGGAGGCAGCATTCCACGTCGCTGACCGCCTGGTCGGTAGCGACGGGATCGAGGCGGGCGTGGTCGCTTTCGATTCGGGCGGGGCTCCCCGGGTATGGGGCGGCCGTTTCCGCCTGCTCCCCGCCTCCACCGGCGACTCCGTGTCGGTCCGGCTCACAGCATACTACGCGGTTCTCGAGGTCCGGCGCCACGCGCCGAGCGGGCGGGTCGGGCTTGGCGCGGTGTTGTTGGCGGCCGACTCTGCGGTGCCCGATCAGGACCGAAGCCTCGCCGCGCGCTTCCACGAGCGCACCGAGGTCGGCCTCAGGATCGTTCCGCCGCGCGCCGCTCCCAACAGTTCCGACGTGTTCGACTATGAAGAGCCCACGACGGGGGGAACCCGGGTGCTCTTCAGCGTCCAGTTCGTGCCGCCCGATCGGGCCGAGGCGATTGCCCGGGCCCGGAGTCAAGGCGCGCGACGGGTGGCATGGGCACTGGTGGCGACGCTGCTGGCCGCGGTCCTGCTGGTGCCGGCCGGATTGGGACGGCTGGCCCTCGGACTGCTGCCGTTCGGACTGGCCTTGCGGGCGCCACTGGGCGTGCTGCTTGGCGTGCCGCAGCCGTTCGATCCCGGGCTGTTCAGCAGCCGGCTCCTGGGTCCGGTGTCGTCGGCGGCGGGTCCGCTCGCGGTGAGCGGCGTCGTGCTCATCCTCCTGGGCGCGCTGCTCTGGGAGCGAGCTCCGGCGCGCAAACCGCTCGGCGTCCTGGGGGCCATGGTCCTCCTGGTCATGGCACCCTACGTGATGGCCGAGCTGGGGCGCGGGATCCTCCCGCCGGCGTCGGGGGTGTCGATGGGGCTCTGGCTGGTCTGGCAGCTCACGCTTTTCCTGGCCACCGGTGGGCTGCTGATCTTCGCCGCCGCCCTCCTGCGTGGACGCGGAGCGCCGGGTGGCTCCGCGCTGATGCCGCTCCTCGGCGCGGCGCTCGCGCTCCTCGTCGCCTGGATCGGGGTCGAAGTATGGAACGCCCGCTTCGGCTGGCCCGACTGGTACACGCTGCTCTGGCTTCCGGTGCTGGTGCTGGTGACCCGTCCGGCGGGGCGGAGGGCCACGATCGTGGGGATCGCGATCACCGCGGGGAGCGCGGCCGCGCTGCTCACCTGGGGCGCGGAGATCGAGGGGCGCCTTGCCGCCGCGCGCGCCGACCTCGCGGCGCTCGGCGACGCCGCCCCACCCCGCGACCCGGCGCTGCTCCGCGGGTTCGGCGACCGCATCCTCGCCGCGCCGGCTCCGCGCACCGCCCCCGAGCTCTACGCCCTCTGGCGAGGCTCCACCCTCTCGAAAGAGCGACGCCCGGTCACTCTGGGGGTCTGGCATCCCGATGGCACTCCGGTAGTGCTGCTGGAGCTCGATCGCATCGACCTGCCGAGCGACCTGGTCAGCGCCGCGGTGCGCGGCCTCTCGGCCGCCGACAGCATCGCGGTCCAAGCGTTCAACCGCGAGCCCGCGGTGCACGATCTGCTGCTGGTGCGCCGCGACTCGGCGACCGTTGTGGCCGTGGCGCTGGGCCCCCGTTCGGCGCTGATTCCACCGACCCGGCTGGGGCGGCTGCTCGACGTCCACCCTCCGAACCTCCCGCTTTACCGCCTCGCGCTCGCGCCCTCACCGTCCGCGGCCGTGGAGGGCCCGGGCGTGGCGCTGTGGCACCGGGAGGGATGGCAGGCGCTGGGAGGCCGCACCGTAACCATCGCCGGTGTCCCCCGGGACGTGCATGGCACCGTGGAGCTTGGCTCCCGGGAAACCATCGCGGTGCGCGGCGCACTCGTGCTGATTCTGGACACTGCGGTGTTCGCCGCACTCTGGCTCCTGACCGTGCTGTTGGGAGGGTGGGCGCCCAGCCGGCCGGCGTGGATGCCGCACCTCCGGTCGTTCGAGGCCCGGCTGGGTGCCGCGCTGGCGGTGTTCTTCCTGGCGCCGACGCTGGGCTTTGCCGCCTGGGGCATGGGGCGCCTTCGGACCGAGGTCCGGGACAGCCGCGACCGGATGATCGAGCAATCGTTGCGCGACGTCGTGCCGGCGAGCGGATCGTTGCCGGCGGGGGAGGCCGAGCTGGAGGGGGAGCTCCGAGTGCTGGGGCAGCGGATGGACGCCGATTTTACCCTCTACCGGGACGGCGAGTACGTCGCCGGTTCGACCGGAGGGCTGCTGGAGGCTCTGGGCGTCGTTGGACCGCTGATGGCCCCACCGGCGTACCACAGGATCCTGATCCACGGGGACGACGTCGCCTCGGCGGACGGCCCCTCTCAGGCCGTCGCCACCCGGGTTGGCTAC
Organism: Gemmatimonadota bacterium; assembly: GCA_041491785.1. Taxonomy (GTDB): domain Bacteria; phylum Gemmatimonadota; class Gemmatimonadetes; order Gemmatimonadales; family GWC2-71-9; genus JABFSM01. The sequence goes on from JBGPVQ010000093.1 coordinate 8,150, forward strand.
CGGGCGGTCAAGCTTTCCGATCGGGGCGCTGGCGTGCTGGCCATGCCCCGCGTCGCCGTCGACCCCATGCTCAGCGACAACCGCCGTGACCTGGCCTTGGTGCTCCTCCTGGCCACGATTGCGGGCATCGCGGCATCACTGCTCGGGGCCCGCGCGGCCGCCGGCGCGCTGGCCCGCCCGGTGTCGGAGCTGCGCGACGCGGCCATCTCGTTCGGCCGGGGAGAGCCGGTGCCCAGCCCCGCGCGGCAGCCGCCCCCCGAGTTCGCGCCGGTGTTCGCCGCGTTCGAGCGGATGACCGAGGACGTCCGCCGCGCGCGGGAGGCGCAAGAACGGGTGGCGCGCATCGTGGCCTGGGGCGAAATGGCGAATCAGGTAGCCCACGAAATCAAAAATCCCCTCACGCCGATGCGGCTGGGCGTGCAACACTTGCGACGGGTGTACCAGGACGCCCGGACCCCGATCGGCCCGGTATTGGAAGACACCACCGGGCGCATCCTTTCTGAAATCGACCGGCTCGACCGGATTGCCCGCTCGTTCAGCCGCTTCGGAGTGCCGGCCTCGGAGCGAGGGCCGCTCGAGACGGTCAACCTGCC
>JBGPVQ010000094.1:0-8709 GCA_041491785.1 Gemmatimonadota bacterium
AGTCGGAGACTCCCTCGTGGGATCCGACCGGGAAATGGATCGGGATCACCTACGGCGCCTGGCGCCGGGTCGTCGACGATTACCGCTATCCCGACATTGCGCAGGATGTCGGGATCATCGCCGCGGACTCCGGCGTTCCCGCGGCCCGGCCCGCGCGGATCGTGGACGCCTCTCCCAGCGAGGACCAGTCACTATGCTGGTCGCCCAACGGAAAGTGGATCGCCTACCACTCCCACAAGGACGCCGGAGACGACGTCTGGCTGGTCCCCGCCGACGGCTCCATGCCTGCCCGGCGCCTGACCTCCTTCGGCCGTGGATTCGAAACCGGCTGGCCCCGCTGGTCCCCGGACGGGAAGTGGCTCGCCTTCGACGCCAACTCCGGCGCCGAAGCTTCGAGCCGGTCGGTCATCTACGTGATGGGGCTCGATCAGGGACGCGGGGCGACCACCCGGCCGGCGCGGCCGATTGATCTGGTGGGATACGACGGAGAGGCGGTCCACGCGGAATGGCTGCCCGCAAGCGACCGGCTGGCGATCCTGGGGGAGGACGGACGGGGCGGTGACGCCATCCTGGTCGCCCCGCGCGAGGGCGGTCGGGTGCACGTCGTCCACCAGTGGCACAGCGAACACAAATTCGCCGGTCTGGGCATCTCCCCGGACGGCACGTGGGCGGCGTTCATCGCCCCCGCCGCCGACGGGCACTTCCAGCTTTATCGCATCCCGCTGGCCGGCGGCGCACCGGAGCAACTCACCTTCGACCCGTCCAACAAGACCCAGCCCTCGTATGCGCCGGACGGCCAGCATATCGCGTTGACCGTCTGGGAGTATCTGGTTCAGTTCTGGGTGCTGCGCTGATCGTTTACGGCGCCTTGAGCTGCGCCTCCCGGGTCGCGCGGAACTCGTTGCCCGCCCTCCACTCGGGCATTCTCCCCGCCTCGGCGATCCGATACCCCATGGTGAGGTAGAGCTTCAGGTCCTCCACCGCGCCGCTGAGATCCCAGCCCGGCTTGATCTCATCCGACGGCTTATGGTAATCGTTGGAGGTGAATTCCTCCCGCTTCTTCATCCCGAAGTCGGCCGGCTTACCGATGTAGTCGATGCCGCCCTCGGGATCGAAGGCCGGCACGCCTTGCTTGGCAAAGTTGAAGTGGTCCGACCGATAGTAAAATCCCTTCTCCGGCTCGGCATCGGGCCGAAGCACCCGGCCCTGCTCGGCCGCCGCGGCCGAGGCGTAGTCGTCGAGCTCGGACGCGCCGAGCCCGATCACGATGAGGTCCCGGGTGGGGCCCCAGGTGTTGAGCACATCCATATTGATGTTGGCCAGCGTTTGGGCGAGCGGGTAGATCGGCGTCACCGAATAGTACTGGGAGCCGAGTAACCCTTGCTCCTCCCCGGTGACGGCCAAAAAGAGGATCGAGCGCTTGGGCGGGGTCTGCATCGCCACGAAGGCCTTGGCCACGGCCAGAAGCCCGGCGGTGCCGCTCGCGTTGTCCGCCGCACCGTTGTAGATCGAGTCGCCGTTGATCTTGGCCCCGATTCCGAAATGATCCCAGTGCGCGGTGTAGATCACGTACTCGCCCCTGAGGCGGGCGTCGCTTCCTTCGAGCTTCGCCACCACGTTGCGTGAGTCCACGGTGCGCAGGGAGTTCTTGATCGTGACGGAGGCGGTGATACCCAGCGGCACCGGGGTGAACTCCCGGGTGGCCGCGCGGGCCTTGAGCGAATCGAAATCCTGTCCGGCCATCTTGAAGAGGGCCTTCGCCTGATTGAGGGTAATCCACCCTTCGACGCTCGACCGCGCCATGTTCTTGTCGGGCGTCACCAGGTCGAACTGTTCGGCGGTCTTCCCCTGCACCACCGCGAACGGATAGCCCGCGCGCTCGGTCTCGTGCACGATCAGCACGCCCGCGGCCTTGTGGTTCTTCCCCTGGTCGTACTTGTAGGTCCACCGGCCGTAGTAGGTCATCCGCCGGCCGCCGAACTGGGTGGTGTCGGGAAGCGGCGGATCGTTGACCAGGACGACCAGGGTCTTGCCGGCCACGTCCGCGCCCTTGAAGTCGTCCCAGTTGAACTCCGGCGCTTCGACCCCGTATCCCACGAACACCAGCTCCGAGCGGTCCAGCTTGGCCTCAGGGGCCACGTGCTTGGTCCAGGCCACGAAGTCATCGTGCCACTTGAGGGTCCGCGTGGCGCCACCCCCGGCAAAGACGAGACTCGACTTCCCGTCGGGGGTGATGCCGACCAGCGGCACCTTCTGGATGTAGCTCCCATCGGTATTGCCCGGCTTCAGGCCCAGCGCCTTGAATTGCGCCTCAAGGTAGGCGACGGTCTTCTCTTCCCCCGAGGTGCCGGGCAGGCGGCCCAGCAGCGAATCGGCGGCGAGCACCCGGATGTGGCTCATGACCGTCGCGCTATCGAGCGCGGCAACCGCCTCGGACGGGACCGATGCTGTCGAGGAAGTCGAGCGGGGCGCGCCGCAGGCGGCCAGCGCGGCGACAATAGTGGCGATTCCGGGAGCGAACTGGCGGTGCATGGGCAACGTTTCCTCTCGAAGGATCGTACGGTGACGGCCAGAGAAGATACGCGGGAGCCGCCCGCGGTGTTAGGTTCTCCCGTCCCCCACGGAGGGCCTGATGCCAGAGACCCAGCGGCGGAGCTCGGCCAACTCGGCGGTGCTCGCGAGTTTCCTCGGCTGGACCCTCGACGCGTTCGATTTCTTCCTGGTGGTGATGACCCTCACCGCCATCGGGAAGGAATTCGGGGCCAGCGACGTCCGCATGGGCGCCGTCATCACGGTCACCCTCGCCTTCCGGCCGGTGGGCGCCTTCATCTTCGGCCTCATGGCGGACCGCTACGGCCGGCGGATTCCCCTGATGCTCTCGCTGGTATTTTTCTCGGTGATGGAGGTTGCCTCCGGGCTCGCGCCGAATTTCACCGTGTTCCTCGTCTTCCGCGCGCTCTTCGGCATCGGCATGGGGGGGGAATGGGGCGTGGGCGCTTCGCTCGCGATGGAGGCGGCGCCCAAGGGCCGGCGCGGCCTGCTCTCCGGCTTCCTGCAGGAGGGCTACGCCTGCGGATACCTGCTCGCCGCCATCGTCTACTTCCTGGTGTTTCCCCGCTGGGGCTGGCGCCCGCTGTTCTTCATCGGCGGGCTGCCGGCGCTGCTGGCCGTGTACGTCCGGTTCCAGGTAGCCGAGTCCGAAGTCTGGCTCAAGACCCGCCACACCGACTGGAGCGCGCTCGGCCGCGCCATCGTCTCGCACTGGAAGCTGTTTCTCTACCTGGTCCTGCTGATGACGATGATGAACTTCATCTCCCACGGAACCCAGGATATGTATCCGACCTTCCTGCAACGTGACTGGGGCTTCACGCCGGGACGCAAGGCGGCCCTCACCGCGTTCTCGATGGTGGGCGCCATCATCGGCGGGCTCTGCCTCGGCCACCTCTCCGATCGCTTCGGCCGCCGCCGCGCCATCGTGGCCGCGCTGGTGGGTGCGATCCTCACGACGCCGCTCTGGGCCTTCGCCCCCACCCTGCCGTTGCTCGTGGCCGGGGCGTTCATCATGCAGTTCATGGTGCAGGGAGCCTGGGGGGTCATTCCCGCCCACATCACGGAGCTCGCGCCCGATTCGGTGCGGGGGTTCCTGCCCGGATTTGCCTATCAGTGCGGCGTGGCCATGGCGGGCACCGTCACCGTGATCGAGGCGACTTTCGCCGCCCGAACCAGCTACGCCGTGGCCATGTCGCTCACTGCCGTCACCGTCTTCACGCTCGGGGCGATCGTGGCATGGCTGGGGTGGGAGAAGAAGGGAATCGCCTTCGGGGAGCCATGAGTCCCACCTACGCCAGGATCTACGCCGTAGTGCGGCGGATCCCGCGGGGCCGGGTGGCGACCTACGGCCAGGTGGCGCAGCTTGCCAGATTGCCCGGCCGCGCCCGCCAGGTCGGATATGCGATGCACGCGCTCCCCCCCGGCACCGGGGTGCCCTGGCACCGGGTGATCAACGCTCAGGGTGCGGTAAGCCGGCGCCGCGTGCCCGGCCGGGAGCTCACCCAGCGCATGCTGCTCGAGCGCGAGGGCCTCCGGTTCGACGGCCGCGGGCGGGCATCGCTCCAGAAGTACCGATGGAAGCCGCGGGATTGATCCACTTCACGTACCCCAACTTTCCGGCCGGTCCAATGCTCGCCTTCCTTGTTGTCGCCGCCACCGTCCTCGTCCCGCCGGCCGATACCGTACCCTCCGCCCGCTTCCGCGAGCTCCGCTTCCGGTCCCTCGGCCCCAACCGGGGGGGACGGGTAACCGCGGTGGCCGGCGTACCCGACCGGCCCCTGACGTTCTATATGGGCGCATCGGGTGGCGGCGTCTGGAAATCGACCAATGCCGGCCTGACTTGGGAGAATGTCTCGGACGGTTTCTTCGCGACTCCGTCGATCGGCGCCATTCGCGTAGCCGATTCCAACCCCGATATCGTCTACGTCGGGACCGGCTCCGACGGGATTCGCAGCAACGTCATCGTGGGGAAGGGAGTCTACAAATCCACCGATGCCGGCAGAAGCTGGACTCGGGCGGGACTGGAGAAGGCGGGGCAGATCGGTGCCGTGATCATCCATCCGGCCAACCCCGACGTGGTCCTGGTTGCCGCCATCGGCAACCCCTTCGCGCCGAGCCGGGAACGCGGGGTGTACAAGACCAGCGACGGCGGGAGGAGCTGGCGGCAAGTGCTCTTCGTGTCCGACAGCACCGGCGCCGCGGACCTCGAGTTCGCCCCCGACGACCCACGCACCGTGTACGCCACGATGTGGCATGCACGCCGGACGCCGTGGACCATCATCTCGGGGATGCGGAGTGAAGGCGGAGTATACAAGTCCACCGACGGCGGGGAGAGCTGGACCAAGCTCACCGACGGGCTGCCGAACGACCTGATCGGCAAAGCCGATCTGGCGGTCTCGCCGGCCGATCCCAACCGGGTCTACGCGTTGCTGGAGGCTCTACCGGGCGGCGGACTCTACCGCTCCGACGATCGCGGCGCGTCCTGGCGACTCATGAATACCCAGGCCGGCCTGCTCGACCGACCGTTCTACTACGACAACGTGGATGCCGCACCCGACAGCGCCGATGTGGTGTATGTCGCCGCCACGGCGTATTGGACCTCGCGCGACGGCGGGAAGACCTTCCGCACTGAAGCGCCCCAGCCTCCCCACGGCGATCACCACGATCTCTGGATCAATCCGAAACATCCCGAGATCGCGATCGAATCCAACGATGGCGGCGCCAACGTCAGCCTCGACCGGATGCGCACCTGGTCCACCCAGTACAATCAGCCCACCGCCGAGCTCTACCAGGTGAATCCGGACGACCAGACGCCCTACTGGCTCTACGCCGGTCAGCAGGACAACGGCACCGCCATCGCGGTGCCCACCCTGCCGCCCGCCGCGTGGACCTCGGAGTCACCGGTGTCGTGGTGGAGGCAAGTGGGCGGCTGCGAAACCGGCCCCTCGGTGCCCAAGCCCGGCGATCCCGACATCATTTTCGCCAACTGCAAGGGACGCTTCACCCGGCTCAACCTCCGCACCGGGCAGGAACAGGACTACTCGGTGGGAGCACGCGATCTCTACGGCCACGACCCCCGGCAGCTCCGCGACCGGTTTCAGCGCGTGGTGCCGGTGGCGGTGAGCCCGTTCGACGCCGGCACGGTGTATCACGCCTCGCAGTATCTCTACCGGACCCGCGATGAGGGCAAGAGCTGGGAGCGGATCTCACCCGATCTGACCGCCAACCAGCCCGACAAGCAGGTCATTTCCGGCGAGCCGATCACCCGCGATGTCACGGGCGAGGAGTACTACAGCACCATCTACAGCGTGAAGGAGTCGGCCATCGAGCGGGGGGTGATCTGGGTCGGCGCCAACGACGGGCCGGTGAGTCTGACCCGTGACGGCGGAAAGACCTGGCAGCGGGTAACCCCGCCCCTCCCTCCCGGTGGACGGGTGCAGACGGTCGAGCCGTCGCCGCACCGGCGCGGCAAGGCGTACGTCTCGGTTCTTCGCTATCAGCTCGGCGATTGGCAGCCCTATGCCTTCCGCACGACCGACTACGGGAAGAGCTGGACCCGGATCACTACCGGCACGAATGGAATCCCGGCGGACTGGCCGGTCCGCGTGGTGCGCGAGGACCCGAGTCGGGAAGGGCTGCTCTACGCCGGAACCGAGTCGGGGCTGTTCATCTCCTTCGACGACGGAGCGAACTGGCAGCCGTTTCAGCAGAATCTCCCCGTCACTCCGGTCACCGACATCGCCGTCTACCGGAAGGACCTGGCTCTCTCGACCATGGGCCGGGGGTTCTGGATCCTCGACGACCTCTCGGCAGTGCACCAGCTCTCCCCGGTCGTGGCCGCCGAGCCGGCGCACCTCTTCCAGCCCCGCGAGGCGCTGCGGCTCCGCTACAATCTGTTCCGTCCCGGCCCTGGCGATCCGGAACACCCCGCTCCCGGCATGTACTTCGATTACGCGATCTCCGTGGATGCCCCCGGTGTGGTCGTGCTCGAAGTCCTGGACGCCTCCGGGGCGAGTCTGCGCAGCTACTCCAGCGGCGCCCGCGTAACCGCACCAAGCGGCATCACCAACCAGGCGGGGCTCCACCGCTTCCGCTGGGACTTCACCCTCCCCGGCCCGGAAGGCCCCTCCCTGCGAGGCAACCGCGGTCCGATGATTGCACCCGGCAATTACCAGGTCCGGCTCACCGTCGGCCAGTGGACCGTGACCCGCCCGTTCCGGGTGCTGATCGACCCGCGCCTGCCGCGGGACGGCGTCACCGAGGCGGTGCTCGCCGAGCAATTGAGAGTGAGTCTTCAGGCTCGCGAGCTCGTCAGCGCGTCCCGGCGCCTGGTTCAGCGGCTCGCCGAGGTACGGCGTCAGAGCGCCGCACTCACCGGCGCCGATGCCGAAGGCGCCCGCCGCGCGGAGCCGAAGCTCGCTGCGCTCCAGGCCCGCCTGGTCACTGCCGGCGGCCGGTACCCCACGCCCATGCTGGCCGATCAGATCGGGTTCCTCTACAACGTCACCCAGGCCGCGGATCAGCAGCTCGGCCGGGATGTCTACGCGCGCTACGATGAGCTGTCTGGTCTCCTCGCCAAGGCACAGGCAGAGCTCGAGCAAATCACCTTGGCGGATCTGCCCTCGCTCAAGGGCGCCCGATGATCCCCTTCCTCGGCACCGCGCTTCTCCTCGCGACTCAGGCCGCCGATTCCGCGGTGCTGGCGCGAATTCGTGATGAAGGGCTACACCACTCCAGGGTGATGGAGACCGCGCTCGGACTCACCGATCTCAACGGCTCGCGGCTGGCCGGCTCCACCGGCTATCGCCGTGCCGCCGAGTGGGCGCGGAAGCGGATGGAGGACTGGGGTCTGGCCAGCGCGTCCCTCGAACGGTGGGGCAGCCACGCCCCCTCCTGGGAGCTCGAGCGCTTTTCGGTCGAGATGACCGCGCCGCACTACCTCCGGATCGCGGCGTTCCCCAAGGCATGGAGCCCGGCCACGGCTGGTGTCATTTCTGCCGCGCCCGTGCTGACCGAGATCCGTGGAGACAGTGACTTCGTGAGGTATCACGGCAAACTCCGCGGCAGGATCGTGATGAACGGCGGCCTCCTCCCGCTGCAAGGACGGGAGTCGTCGGTGTTCCACCGGCTCACCGATCGCGAGCTCGACTCGCTGGCCCGGCTGACCGACCCCGGCGAGCCCCGGGATTACTGGGAAGACAGCGGGGACTACGCCGCGGGCATCGCGGCCCGCCGCCGGATTCGCGCCTTCTACCGCACGGAAGGCGTGCTCGCCCTGCTCGAGCCCAGCCGGTCGGAGACCGTCATGGGCGCGTCGGGAGACGACGGGTACGGAACAGCGTTCAATCGAGGAGTGCCCGCGTTCACCGTCGGCCGGCAGCACTGGAACCAGCTGGTGCGGCTGGTCGAGGGCCGGCAATCCGTCCGGATTACCCTGAGCCTGCGCGCCCGCCTGGTGCCGGGCGACACCATCGGTTACAACGTCGTCGCCGAGCTGCCCGGAAGCGATCCATCGCTCGCGCCGGAGGTCATCATGCTCGGCGGCCACCTCGATTCCTGGGCCGCCGGCACCGGCGCCACCGACAACGCCGCCGGCTGCGCGATCATCATGGAAGCGCTTCGGATCCTCCACGCCGCCGACGCACGGCCCCGGCGCACCGTGCGGGTGGCCCTCTGGGACGGCGAGGAATCGGGAGAGGAGTACATGGGCTCGATGGGCTACGTACGCCGGCATTTCGGCGACCCCGTCACCATGCGGCTCCGGCCGGAGCACACGCTGCTTTCGGCCTATTTCAACGTTGACAACGGCGGCGGCAGGCTACGGGGAGTCTATCTCCAGGGCAATTCGGCGGCGCGGGAGCTCTTCACCCGCTATCTCGCGCCGGTCGCCGATCTCGGCGCCGGAACGGTCTCTCTCGCCAACACCGGGTCCACCGATCATATGAGCTTTGTTTCGGTGGGACTGCCGGGGTTTCAGTTCATCACCGATGATCTCGACTACGAAACCCGCACCCATCACACCGATTTCGACGTCGCCGACTACTTCATCGAGGACGATCTCAAACAGGCGGCGGTTGTCGTGGCAACGGTGGCCTACCAGACCGCCATGGCGGACGCGAAGGTGCCCCGGCCACCGCTCCCCGCGCCGCATCGCTGAGC